>JALVEX010000020.1 GCA_027030435.1 Paracoccaceae bacterium | reverse complement strand
CGCCCATGCTCGGGATCGCCGCCCAGTACCCGCCCGCTGTCGGCGCAAAGCCCGGAGGGGATATCCACCGCCACGGTCTTCACGGGGGTATCGAAGCCCGCGGCATCGATCGCATCATCGATAAGCCAGAGCCATTCCCACAGCGCGGGATCGTCCACGGGGCGCACAAGCCCGGTGCCGAAAAGGGCGTCCACCATCAGATCGGCTGGCATGGCGGGCTGTTCGCGCACATCCCGCACCTGCCCGCCCATCTCGCGCCAGCGCCGGTAATTGGTGCGCGCATCCGGCGGCAGGCGATCGGGATCGCCGTAGAGGAAGGTTTCCACCTCCCAGCCCCATTGCCGCAAAAGCCGCGCCACGACGAAACCATCGCCGCCATTGTTGCCCGGCCCGCAGAGCACCACGGCGCGGTGATCGCTTTCGGCCAGCTCGGGCCATTCGGCGAAAACCGCCTCCACCACGCCCCGCCCGGCGCGCTCCATCAGTTCAAGGCCCGTCACCTCTCCGCTTTCTATCGCGGCGCGCTCGAGCGAGCGCATCCGGGCGGCTGTCAGCAGGTCGATCATCGGCGCTCTTACCCTCCGGCGATTCAGTTTTGCCTAATTATTGGGCGGACTGCCCGTTTTGAGGGCATTGCTGCTTCAAACTGCCGACAATACCCGCTCCCCGGCAAGATAGCCGATTGCAGGGGCGGCTGGAAAGTGATCTGTCGGTGCCGATACGCGCGCAAGGCAAGGGGAGTCGCTGCCATGAAGAAGGTCGAAGCCATCATCAAGCCCTTCAAGCTCGACGAGGTGAAGGAAGCCCTTCAGGACGTGGGCGTGCAAGGGCTTTCGGTGATCGAGGTCAAGGGTTTCGGGCGCCAGAAGGGCCATACCGAGCTTTACCGCGGCGCTGAATATGTGGTTGATTTCCTGCCCAAGGTGAAGATCGAGGTGGTGATGGACGACGACATGGTCGAGCCGGCCATCGAGGCCATCATCGCGGCCGCCCGCACCGACAAGATCGGCGACGGCAAGATCTTCGTTTCGCCGGTCGAGCAGGCGGTGCGCATCCGCACCGGCGAAACCGGCCCCGAGGCGCTCTGAGCGCCGCGCTGCCATCCCGGGGCCGCCGGGCCCGGCGAATTTCCAATTTCCAATCCCAATCAGAAAGAGGGTCAAATGAGCAAGGCTGACGTTCTCAAGACAATCGCGGAAGAAGACGTGCAATACGTCGATATCCGCTTCACCGATCCGCGCGGCAAGCTGCAGCACGTGACGGTTCTGGCCGATCAGGTGGACGAGGATTTCCTCGATGAAGGCTTCATGTTTGACGGCTCCTCCATCGCCGGCTGGAAATCGATCGATGAATCCGACATGAAGCTCATGCCCGATACCGACAGCGCCTATCTCGATCCCTTCTACGCGGAAAAGACGCTGTGCCTGCACTGCTCCGTCGTCGAGCCCGATACCGGCGAACCCTATACGCGCGATCCCCGCTCCACCGCCGAGAAGGCGGAAGCCTATCTGAAGGCCTCCGGCATCGGCGATACCGCCTATTTCGGGCCGGAAGCTGAGTTCTTCCTGTTTGACGACGTGCGCTTTGCCGTCGAGATGAACAAGGTCTGCTATCAGGTGGACGCGATCGACGCCTCCTGGAACACCGATACCGAATACGAGATGGGCAACATGGGCCACCGCCCCGGCGTCAAGGGCGGCTATTTCCCGGTCAATCCCGTCGATCACGGCCAGGACATCCGCTCCGAGATGCTCTCCACCATGAAGCGCATGGGCATGAAGGTGGACAAGCACCACCACGAGGTGGCCTCCTGCCAGCACGAGCTGGGCCTGATCTTCAACAGCCTGGTGAAACAGGCCGACGAGCTGCAGAAATACAAATACGTGATCCACAACGTGGCCGATGCCTACGGCAAGACGGCCACCTTCATGCCCAAGCCCATCGCCGGCGACAACGGCACGGGCATGCATGTGAACATGTCGATCTGGAAGGGCGGCAAGCCCCTGTTTGCGGGCGACAAATACGCCGATCTTTCGCAAGAAGCGCTGTGGTTCATCGGCGGCATCCTGAAGCACGCGAAAACGCTCAATGCCTTCACCAACCCCTCCACCAACAGCTACAAGCGCCTGATCCCCGGCTTCGAGGCGCCGGTGCTGCGGGCCTATTCGGCCCGCAACCGTTCGGGCTGCGTGCGCATCCCCTGGGCCGAAAGCCCCAAGGCCAAGCGCGTGGAGGCCCGCTTCCCCGATCCGGCCGCGAACCCCTACCTCGCCTTCTCGGCGCTCTTGATGGCCGGGCTTGACGGCATCAAGAACAAGATCGATCCGGGCGAGCCGTCCGACAAGGATCTCTACGATCTGCCGCCCGAGGAGCTCGCCGGCATCCCGACCGTCTGCGCCTCCTTGCGCGAGGCGCTCGAGAGCCTCGAGGCCGATCACGATTTCCTGCTCGAGGGCAATGTCTTCACCAAGGATCAGCTCGATGGCTATCTGGAGCTGAAGTGGGAAGAGGTCCATGCCTTCGAACACACGCCCCACCCGGTGGAATACAAGATGTATTACAGCTGCTGAGGCGGCTTCGCACAACACGAGGGGCGCCCGTCGCGGCGCCCCTTTTTTGCGTTTCCGACAAGTCTGCTTGCAAATTGAAAGTAGGCGTTCTACCTTCCCCCCATGCCCGGACGAAGAAAGAAACGAGATACAGGCTGCCCCTTTGCCTATGCGCTCGACGTGTTCGGCGATCGCTGGAGCCTGCTCATCATCCGCGACATGCTGTTGCAGGGCTTTCGCACCTATGGCCAGTTCCTTTCCTCCGGGGAGGGCATCGCCACCAATATCCTTGCCGACAGGCTGGCCCATCTGGAGGCCAACGGCCTGATCCGCAAGCAGCGCGATCCCGAAAACGGCCGGCGCTATCTCTATCACCTGACCGAAAAGGGCGCCGATCTCGCCCCCCTGATGCTTGAAATCGCCCGCTGGGGGGCGAAATACGATCCCGCGTCAACCGCCCACGAGAGCGTGATGGCGCGTATCGATGAAGACCGCGCCGCCTATGCCGCCGAGCTGAAAGCCAGGGCGCTCGCGCGCGATTGATCCCGCTCGCGCGGTGGCCGGCATCTCCTCACGCAATGTTTACTTTCAATCAGCAAGTATTCATCCTAGTAATTACTTGCAACATGCAATCTTTCTTTCACGTTTGCACTTCACCCACCACTCACGGCGCATGGCGTCAACATGAACGGAGCCGCGAAAAGATGAACAACCCGGCAGGAAAAACGCCCCGAAAAAGCCGTCTCGCAAAGAAATACGGCGATTGGGCCCTGGTGACGGGGGCGAGCAGCGGCATCGGGCGGGCCTTTGCGCGCCAGATCGCCGCGGCGGGGATGAACGTGGTGATCGTCGCGCGCCGCGAGAGGGCGCTTGATGCCCTGCGCGCGGAGATCGAAAAGCATCATGGGGTCAGCGTGCGGGTGGTTGTGGCCGATCTCACTTCGCCCGAGTCAACAGCCCGCATCCTCGAAGCCACGCGCGATCTCGATATCGGCCTGATGATCCCGAATGCGGGGATGGAGATAACCGGCGAATTCATCTCCACCGATCTCGCCGCGCAGGAGGATCTTCTTCGCCTCAACATCCTTTCGCCGCTCGAGCTGACCCACGCATTCGCCCGCCAAATGGCGCGGCGGCGGCGTGGCGGCATCCTGCTCCTCGCCAGCACCTTCGCCTTCCAGGGCGTGCCCTATGTGGCGAATTACGCGGCCTCCAAGGCCTATATCCTGCATTTCGGCGAGGCGCTTTCCCATGAAATGAAGCGCCATGGCGTTGATGTGACGGTGCTTGCACCGGGGATGACGCGAACGGAGATGCCCGCAAAGATGCCGGTCGATTTCTCGCGCATCCCGATGAAGAGCATGGCGCCGGAGGCCGTCGCCCGTTTCGGGCTGAAGCGCCTCGGGCGCCAGCCGGTGGCGGTGCCGGGAATGATGAACCGGATGTTTGCCTTCATGAATCGCCTGATGCCGCGCAGCGCCCCGGTAAACATGTTTGGCGGCATGCTGAAAAAGGCCCTGAAGGGCGAGGCCCGGCTGAAGGAACTGCCCCGGGCAGAGCAGCACCCGGCATCGGGGGGCGGTCGCTGACGGGCCTCGAAAAAGCGCGCGCCGCTCTCAGGGATCAGCGCGATGGAAGCCCACGGCCGATCCCGGCGCGCTGGCAGCCTCAAGGAGCTTTTGCGCATACGCGGCGACCGAGCGAAACACCATCACGCTGAATTCCCCCTCGCCCGATTGCCAGATCGCAGCCGGCACCTGGGAAAGCCGCGTTCGGCGCATCTCGCCGGGGCGAAGCGCGCTCATGTCGGCCGGGGTGAGCTTGGCCAGCACGTCGCGCGCATCAGAGCCCGATACCGTGAACAGCACCCGCGCATCCGATACATCAGCCGCGAGGCCATGCCCGGGGCCAAGGCCCTTTCGAGCCGCCGCAAGCGCTGCCGCCACTTCCCCGCACGGCACGAAGAGCATCAGCTCGTCGGGTGCCATCCAGGCCACCGCCCGCTCCCCCTTCCGCTCGATCGCGCGCAGATCCGGCACGCCGAGCCCCGCCGCCCGCTTCACTGCGCGCTTCATGGCCGCACCCGAAAGATCCCCCTTGAGGGTGATCATGCCGGTGGGCGGAGCCGGGGCGACATTCGCGATCGGTTCAGACATCCTGCCGCTCTCCCTTCGGATCATAAAACACGGGATCCGTGATCCGCGCCTTCACCGGATCGCCGGCGCGGTTGGAAAAGGCGAGCACCTCGCCCATGCGCTCGGGGCCCCGCGCAATGAGGCCAAGGGCGATGCCGCGCCCGAGGGTTGGCGAGAAATAGGTGGAGGTCACGCGCCCCTGCGTGCGCCGCTGGCCGTATTCGTTCAGCCCCTCGGCGAGCGCATAAGCTCCATCGGGCAGCACCGAGCCATCGAGTGTTTCAAGCCCCACCAGCCGCCAGCGCTCGGGATCGTGGAAGAGCGAGCGGGCGAGGCCCCGCTTGCCGATGAAATCCGCCTTCTTCTTCGATACCGCCCAGGAAAGGCCGAGATCGAGCGGCGTCACCGTGCCGTCGGTCTCGTCGCCGATCATGATGAAACCCTTCTCGGCGCGCATCACATGGAGCGCCTCGGTGCCGTAGGGCGTGGCGCCGAATTCCGCCCCCGCTTCCATGAGCGCCTGCCAGAGCGCCAGCCCCTGGGAGGCGGGCACCGCGATCTCGAAGGAAAGCTCGCCCGAAAAGCTGATGCGGTAGATGCGGGCGTCAAAGCCGCCGAGCGGCCCTTGCGCAAGATGCATGAAGGGAAGGGATTCGCGGCTCACATCCACGCCGCCGAGCTTCTCCAGCAGCTTGCGCGCCTTCGGGCCGACCACGGCGATCTGCGCGAATTGCTCGGTGAGGTTGAGCGTGTGCACGTCAAGATCCCACCATTCGCACTGGAGCCAGTCCTCCATATGCGCATGGATGTGATCGGCGCCGCCGGTGGTGGTGTGGCAGAGGAAGGTATTCTGATCGAGCCGCGCCACCACGCCGTCATCCATGAGGAAGCCGTTTTCGTTGCACATCAGCCCATAGCGGCAGCGGCCCGGGGGAAGGGTGCTCATCATGTTTGTATAGACGAGATCGAGGAACTTCCCCGCATCCGGCCCGCTGACGAGGATCTTGCCAAGGGTCGAGGCATCGAGGAGGCCAAGGCCGCCGCGCGTGGCCTGCACCTCGCGCTTCACCGCATCTTCGC
>JALVEX010000019.1 GCA_027030435.1 Paracoccaceae bacterium | reverse complement strand
TTTTCCGGCTCATGCCGAAAACTGGAGGGTTGAATTCCCCCATCTCACCTTCCCGAAACCCTCCGCGCCGGAGACGGACAGAAAATGCACGGATATCGGGGCCACCTCCGATTGCAGGGTGGCTCAGCCGCATGATTGAGGAATCCACGGCACCGGGGGCGTGATCCCGGTGCCGGTGCTCCCATTCACTTGCTTCGCCTGAACCGATCGGTCTATGCTTCCGGCAAGGGGGAGGCCGATGCCGGAAAGCTGTTGCAGGATAAGGAAAGGGCGCAAGTTCGAACAGGTTCTGGAAGGAGCCCGGAAGATCTTCATGCGCGATGGCTATGAGGGCGCGAGCGTGGATGAAATCGCCCGTGAGGCCGGGGTTTCAAAGGCCACGCTCTACAGCTACTTCCCCGACAAGCGGCTTCTGTTTGCCGAAGTCGCCAAGAGCGAATGCACCCGGCAGGCCGATAACGCGTTGGAATTGCTGACATCGGATGACGATCCGGCGGATGTTCTGCGCGAGGCCGGAGAGCGTATCATCGCCTTCTACTGCTCTGAATTCGGCCTCAGCATGTATCGCATCTGCGTGGCCGAATCCTGCCGGTTTCCCGAGCTGGGGCAAAGATTCTACGAATCCGGGCCGAAGCTCTTGCGTGACAGGCTGGTGGAATACCTCCGCCATGCCGTTTCGCTCGGCAAGCTGAGGATAGAGGATTTCGAACTGGCGGCCGATCAGTTTGCCGAACTGTGCAGTGCATCCTATTTCCCGAAACTCTTGTGCGGCGTGGGGGAGAAGATCCGCCCTGACGAAAGGGAAAAGGTGCTTGAGGGGGCGATCGAAATGTTCATGGCGAGGTATGGCACATGAGACATGCCGCTTACGCAATTTGCTCCCTCGTGCTCGCGGCCTGTGCGGATGCCGGGTCGCCTCCCGCGCAAACGCCTACGTGCAGTGCGCAGGGTGGATATGAAAGCCTCGTGGGTAAATCCGCGGATGTTCTGGCTTCCATGACCTTTCCCTCCCCCGTGCGTATCATAAGGCAGGGGATGCCCGTGACGACGGATTTCCATCCCGAGCGCCTCAACATCGAGATTGACGACAAGAACCGCATCAGCCGGGTGTGGTGCGGCTAGCCGGAGATTGCCGGCAGGCCGCCGATTGCCATGTCGGCCACCAGATCTCCGTATTCCTCCCGGCTCACGCCCCTGCCGGGGCGGTGCCACATGTAGAACCAGTTGAGCATCCCGAAAACGGCCATGGCCGCGGCGCGGGCGTGATCAGGATCGGACAGGTTCTCCGGCGCGATCTGCCGGACGGCGCGTTCCATCACCTGCACCATCTTGCGCTGGTGTGCGAGCAGGGGCTGGCGCAGTTCGGGAGGGAGCTTGTTGAGCGCATCGGCCTGCAGTTTGTGTTCGGCATCGGCGTTGCGGTAGGCGGCAAGGATCGCATGGATCAGGCGGCGCAGGTAATCCGGGCCATCGGGCACGGCTTCCATGATATGCAGGAGATCGGAGAGGTGGGTATCGAGGATATCGAAGAGAAGGGCGTCCTTGCTTTCGTAATAGTGGTAGAGCAGAGCCTTTGATACGCCGCAATGGCTGGCCGCACCGGCCATGGAGGCACGATCGAAGCCATGCGTGGCGAAATATTCTGCCGCCCCCTTGCGGATGGCGGCGCGCTTTTCGTCGTGATCCCGGGCAATGCCGCGCGCCATCGGCCTAACCTTTCGGCCGGTTGTCGATCACGCGCACGGCCTTGCCCTGGCTGCGGGCCACGCCGCCCGCCTCGGCCAGCTGCACGCGGGTCGAAACGCCCACGTTGCGCTTGATCTTTTTCTGAAGCTCGGCGCAGGCCGCTTCGCCATCGCCGCCTTCTCCGGCAAGCTCCACATGCACGATCATCTGATCCATCCGCCCTTCGCGCACCAGTTCGATCTGGAAATGCGGGGCGAGGGCGGATACGGTCATCAGCTGCTCTTCGATCTGGGTCGGGAAGATGTTGACCCCGCGCAGGATGATCATGTCGTCCGAGCGGCCGGTGATCTTTTCCATCCGCCGCATGGAGCGCGCGGTGCCGGGCAGGAGGCGCGTCAGATCGCGGGTGCGGTAGCGGATGATCGGGAAGGCCTCCTTGGTGAGCGAGGTGAACACAAGCTCGCCGAATTCGCCATCGGGCAGCACCTCGCCGGTGGCGGGATCGATGATCTCGGGGTAGAAATGATCTTCCCAGATATGCAGGCCATCCTTGGTTTCGACGCATTCATTCGCGACCCCGGGCCCGATCACCTCGGAAAGCCCGTAGATATCGACGGCGTGCATGTCAAACGCCTGCTCGATCTCCTCGCGCATGGAATTCGTCCAGGGCTCGGCGCCGAAGATGCCAACCTTCAGCGGGCTCTTTCGCGGATCGAGCCCCTGGGCGCGGTATTCATCGAGGATCGAGAGCATGTAGCTCGGGGTGACCATGATCGTGGAGGCGCCGAAATCCTCGATGAGTTTCACCTGCCGGGTCGTCATCCCGCCGGAAACCGGCACCACCGTGCAGCCCAGCGCTTCGGCCCCGTAATGGGCACCGAGCCCGCCGGTGAAGAGGCCGTAGCCATAGGATATGTGCACCACGTCGCCGGGCCGCGTGCCTGATGCGCGCATGGAGCGCGCCACGACGGAAGCCCATGTGCGTATGTCGCGCTCCGTATAGCCCACCACTGTGGGCTGGCCGGTGGTGCCGGAGGAGGCGTGCAGGCGGCGCACCTGTTCGCGCGGCACGGCAAACATGCCGAAGGGGTAGTTGTCGCGCAGATCCTGCTTCAGGGTGAAGGGGAAGCGGGAAAGATCGGAAAGCGATTGCAGATCGTCGGGATGCACGCCGGCCGCATCGAAACTTGCCTTGTAGAACGGCACGTTTTCATAGGCATGGCGGAGCGACCATTTCATGCGCTCAAGCTGAAGCGCCTCGATTTCATCGCGCGAGGCGATTTCTATGGGCTCGAGATCCTCGCGCCTTGGTGTGAGATCTTCCATCTCTATTTTCCTCCCTGTTTTCTCTTCCGTTCAGACCCGCTCGATCGCCATGGCGATCCCCTGGCCCACACCGATGCACATGGTGCACAGGGCGCGCCGGGCCTTGCGCTTCTGAAGCTCGATCGCCGCCGTCAGAACCAGCCGCGCGCCTGACATCCCCAGGGGGTGGCCGAGCGCGATGGCGCCGCCGTTCGGATTCACGTGCTCGGCATCGTCAGGCAGCCCGAGGCGGCGCAGCACCGCAAGCGCCTGGGCGGCAAAGGCTTCGTTGAGCTCGATCACGTCCATGTCGGTGATCCCGAGGCCGAGGCGGGCAAGCAGCTTCTCGCTTGCCGGAGCGGGGCCGATGCCCATGATGCGCGGCGGCACTCCGGCCGTCTGCATGCCCAGGATGCGGGCCTTCGGGGTGAGGCCGTATCGCTTCACCGCCGCTTCGCTGGCCACGATCACCGCCGCGGCGCCATCGTTCACCCCCGAGGCATTGCCCGCCGTCACGCTGCCGCCTTCGCGAAAGGGCGTGCGCAGGGCGGCGAGCTTTTCGAGGCTGGTTTCGCGCGGGTGTTCATCCTCTGCCACGATCACCGGCTCGCCCTTGCGCATGGGGATGGAAACCGGCGAGATTTCCTCCGCCAGACGCCCCGAGGCAATGGCCCTTGCCGCGCGCTGCTGCGAGCGCAGGGCGAAGGCATCCTGATCCGCGCGCGCGATCGAAAATTCCTCGGCCACGTTCTCGGCGGTTTCGGGCATCGAATCGATCCCGTATTGCCGCTCCATCAAGGGATTGACGAAGCGCCAGCCGATGGTCGTATCGAATATTTCGGCGCGGCGGGAAAAGGCCGCCTCAGCCTTCGGCTGCACGAAGGGCGCGCGGCTCATGCTTTCCACGCCGCCCGCGAGCGCCACATCCATCTCCCCCGCCATGATCGCGCGCGCCGCCGTGCCGATGGCATCCATGCCAGAGCCGCAGAGGCGGTTGATCGTGGTGCCGGGCACGGTTTCGGCCAGGCCGGCCAGGAGCGCCGACATCCGCGCGACGTTGCGGTTGTCCTCCCCCGCCTGGTTGGCGCAGCCGGCGAAAACATCCTCCACCGCTTCGCCCGGCAGGCCCGGCGCACGCGCCATCACCTCGCGCAGCACATGGGCGAGCATGTCATCGGGGCGCACGGGCGCCAGCGCGCCGCCATAGCGGCCGATCGGGGTGCGCAGGCCCTCGCAGACATAGGCGTGATTCATTCTTCTTCCTCTTCGAAATGGGTGCCGGAGATCTGCCGCGAAAGGCCGCGAAACAGGGCGATCTTGCGCCCGTCGGGGCCAAGGACGGCCACATCGTAAATGCCGGAGCGGCCGGAAAGGGCGGCCTCGCTGGCATGGGCTTCGAGCCGCTCGCCCTCGCGCGCGGGGCTCAGATAGGTGATCTGGTTCTGCTGCGCCACCACCACGCGATTGTAGCTGTTGCAGGCGAAGGCGAAGGCGCTGTCGGCCAGCGCGTAGATGAAGCCGCCGTGGCAGATGCCATGGCCGTTCAGGTGCTCCGGGGCAACTGTAAAGGAAAGAACCGCCTCGCCCGGCGCGATGCGTTCAATCTTCATGCCAAGGGCTTGTGAAGCCTGATCCCTTTCCCACATGGCGCGGGCGCTTTTTCGGGCGCGTTCCTCGGGGCTCATCTGCGTTCCTCCTGTGAGATGGAGCTTGCACAAAGCCGACCGGTTGGTCAATAGTAATGCCGGGCCGATACGGGAGGATGCGCAGATGCTGGAGCCACACAGTTATGCTTGTGGAAAATGGATCGCGCCGGGCGCGGATGCGCAGGTGCTGAAAAGCCCGGTGACGGGCGAAGCAATGGCGCGGGCGGGGGGTGCTACGCTCGATTTCGGGGCGATGATCGATTGGGCGAAAGCCCGGGGTGGCAGCGCCTTGCGCGAGATGGGCTTTCATGAGCGCGCGAAGATGCTGAAGGCGCTGGCGGCCTATCTCGATGGCCGCAAGGAGGAGCTTTACGCTCTAAATCCCCTCACCGGCGCCACCCGCAAGGATGGCTGGATCGATATCGACGGCGGCATCGGCACGATGTTCGTCTTTGCCTCGAAGGGCCGGCGCGAGATGCCCGATGGCAAGGTGTATGTCGATGGCGGGGTGGAACAGCTATCGCGCAAGGGCACGTTTCTGGGCCAGCATGTCGCGGTGCCGCTGCGGGGCGTGGCGGTGCATATCAACGCCTTCAATTTCCCCGTCTGGGGGATGCTGGAAAAGCTCGCGCCCACGCTTCTGGCCGGTGTGCCGGCAATCGTGAAGCCGGCCACGCAGACAAGCTTTCTCACCGAAGCCGCCGTGCGTATCATGCTTGAAAGCGGGCTCCTGCCCGAGGGCGCGGTGCAGCTCATCGTGGGGCGCACGGGCGATCTTCTGGAGCGCCTCGGCGCGCAGGATGTGGTGAGCTTCACCGGCTCGGCGCGCACCGCCCTTGCCCTGCGCTCGATGCCCAACATCATCGAAAACGGCACCCGCTTCATCGCCGAGCAGGACAGCCTCAACGCCTCGATCCTCGGCCCCGATGCCGCGCCGGGCACGCCGGAGTTCGATCTTTTCGTCAGCGAGGCTGCGCGCGAGATCACCACCAAGGCCGGGCAGAAATGCACCGCCATCCGGCGCATGATCGTGCCCGAGGCGCTCATCGATCCGGTGACCGAAGCGCTCACGGCACGGCTGGAGCAGGTGGTGATCGGAGATCCGGTGGAAGAGGGCGTAAAGATGGGCGCGCT
>JALVEX010000018.1 GCA_027030435.1 Paracoccaceae bacterium | reverse complement strand
TCGAAGGGCATCCGCACGAACACCCCGCGCGCGCCCAGTTGTTCCACGACGGCGCGGGCGAAAGCCCCGTCCACTCCGCAATCGATCGCCACGAAATTGGTCGCCGAGGGCAGGGGGGTGAGGCCGTTTGCCCGCCCGATCTCCCCGATCCGCGCACGCGCGCCGGCCACCTCGCCAAGCACCCGCGCAAGCCAGCCCTGATCGCCAAGCGCCGCCAGCGCGCCGGCCTGGGAGATGCGGCTCATCCCGAAATGATTGCGCACCCGATCAAAGGCCGCGATCACCGCCGCCGCGCCGATCGCATAGCCCACCCGCGCCCCGGCCACGCCATAGGCCTTGGAAAAGGTTCGCATGCGGATCACCGCCGGGTTTTCGGGATCAAGCGGCGGCGCGGTGCCCTCGGGGGCGAACTCCACATAGGCTTCGTCCAGCACCAGCAGGCAGCCCGCGGGAAGCGCCTCGATCATGCGGGTTATCGCCTCCGCCCCGTGCCACGTGCCCATGGGATTGTCGGGATTGGCGAGATAGATCATCTTCGCCCCCGTTTCCCGCGCCGCGGCCACAAGCGCCTGCGGATCCTCGCGGTCATCGCGGTAGGGCACCCGGACAAGCTCTCCCCCGTAGCCGGTGACGTGGTAATTGAAGGTCGGATAGGCGCCGGCGGATGTCACCACCTTCTCGCCCGGCGCCATGAAGAGGCGCACGAGATAGCCCAGAAGGCCATCGATCCCCTCGCCGATCATGATGTTGGCCGGGTTCACCCCGTGATGGCGGGCCAGCGCCCGGCGCAGATCGTGGTTCTCGGGATCGCCATACATCCAGGCTTCCGCCGCCGCCGCCCGCATCGCCTCGATCGCGGCGGGGGAGGGGCCGAAGCCGTTTTCATTGGCGCCGATACGCGCGGCGAAGGGGCGCCCCATGCGCCGCTCGAGCGCCTCCGGCCCGACGAAGGGGACGGAAGCCGGCAGGCTGGCGGCAAGGGGCGTGAGGGCGGGTGTCTTGCGGTTTTTCATGCGCACTTGAAAGCCGAAACCTCCCCGCCTGACAAGGCCGCAGTGCGTCGGTGGTCATATTCGCCTCCGTTTTCCCCCTTGAATGCCGCCCCGGCCGGCATAGTTGAGATCCGTTCGCAACAAAAGGAGCCCTGCATGAAAGAGCCCCTCACAAGGCGCGGCTTTATCGCCGCCGCTTCCGCCGCCACGGCCGCCGTTGCCGCGCGCGGCCTGCCCGCCATCGCAACCCGCGCTGCCACGCGTGGCGGCGGGCGGCGCATCCTCACCCTTGTCTATGACAGATCGCTCGGCATGATGCGCGCGATCGAGCGCGTGGTGCATTGAGGCGCGGGGCCGTCTTGCGCCCTTCGCTGCTGGCTGCCCCTGTCGGAAGCGCAAATCTCCGAGAGCGGCACAATTGCCCCTCGCGGCGGCGCGCCTGATTGCGTATAAGCCCGAACAGGCAAGTGCCAACTGGCAACAGGGAGTCGGTATCGTGATGACGCAGGATCTTTCACCGATCGAGAAGGCAAAGCTCGTGGCCTCGAAGCGGGCGGTGGATTTTGTCGAAAGCGGGATGAAGGTCGGGCTCGGCACCGGCTCCACCGCCGCCTGGATGGTGCGCTGCCTCGGCGAGCGGGTGCACCGCGAGGGCCTGCGCATCAAGGGCGTGCCCACCTCCTCGCGCACGGCGGATCTCGCCCGCGAGGTGGGCATCGAGGTGATCTCGCTTGATGAGGCGAAATGGCTCGATCTCACCATCGACGGCACCGATGAATTCGATCCCGAACTGAACCTGATCAAGGGCGGGGGCGGCGCGCATCTGTGGGAAAAGATCGTGGCCACGGCGAGCGATCGCATGGTGGTGATCGCCGATGTCTCCAAGCAGGTGGAGGCGCTCGGAGCCTTTCCGCTGCCGGTGGAAGTGATTCCCTTCGGCTGGCAGACGACGAAGGCCTTGATCGAGGAAACCCTCGAGAGCCTCGATGTGCTGGGGCGCGAGTGCGTGTTGCGCGGCGATCACGGCGCGCCCTTCCGCACCGACGAGGGCAATTTCATCATCGATCTTCATCTCAAGCGCATCGCCAATCCGCGCCGCTTCTCGCTGGTGATCAACCAGATCCCCGGCGTGGTGGAAAACGGCCTCTTCATCGACATCTGCGATGCGGTGGTGATCGGTCATGGCGATGGCCGGGTGGAGGTGCGCGATGCCTCCTCGGGAGAGATCGAGGAGGGGCGGATCGAGATCGGCGATGGCGACAATCTCTTCACCGACATCTCCGATTGAGGGGGGGGGAATGAGCGGGGCAGAATGAGAAGCGCCGGATGAGAAGCCCGGAATGCGGGCGATCCGCCTGCATTGGCTAAGCATAAGCGGGCCGGCCGGCAAGCCGGGCCCATGAAAGGGAAAGGCATGGAATTCGATTTCGATCTCTTCGTGATCGGTGGCGGCTCGGGGGGCGTGCGCGCGGCGCGTCTTGCGAGCGGCGAGGCGGGGGCGAAGGTGGCGCTCGCGGAAGAAGACCGCATGGGCGGCACCTGCGTGATCCGTGGCTGCGTGCCCAAGAAGCTGATGGTGTTTGCCTCCGGCTATCCGGGCCAGATCGAGGATGCGCGCGCTTTCGGCTGGCGTCAGGCGCGCGCCGGGCGCTTCGACTGGGATCATTTCCATGAAAAGCTGGTGGCCGAGCTCGATCGCCTCGAGGGGCTTTATCGCCAGACGCTTAAGAAGGCCGGGGTGACGGTATTCGATCAGCGCGCGCGCCTTGCCGATCCCCATATGGTGGAACTGGCCGACGGCCGCCGCTTCACCGCGCGCCACATCCTGATCGCCACCGGCGGGCGCCCCTTCCGCCCCGCCATGCCCGGCGCCGAACACGCGCTCACCTCCAACGAGATCTTCCATCTCGAACGCCTGCCCGAAACCATGCTGATCGTGGGCGGGGGCTATATCGCCTGCGAATTCGCCTGCATCATGAACGGGCTCGGCGTGAAGGTCACCCAGATCTACCGCGGCGCCCAGATCCTGCGCGGCTTCGATGGCGAGGCGCGCGGCCATGTGGCCGAGCTGATCCGCACCCGCGGCGTGGATCTGCATGTGGGCACGGACATTCTCGAAATTCACGAAAACGGCGGCAATTTCCGGGTCAAGACGACCGGCGCGGGCAGCGGCGAATACGATCAGGTGCTGTTTGCCACCGGGCGGCTGCCCAATACCGAGGATCTGGGGCTTGAAAATGCCGGCATCGAGCCGGGGCGCAGGGGCGAGATCCCGGTGGATGAATACAGCCAGACGGTGATGCCCTCGATCTATGCCGTTGGCGATGTGACGGACCGCATCAATCTCACCCCGGTGGCGATCCGCGAGGCCGCGGCCTTCGTGGAAACGGTTTTCCACGGTCGGCCGACGAAGGCGGATCACGAGATGGTGGCGAGCGCCGTTTTCACCCAGCCCGAGCTTGGCACGGTGGGCATGGGCGAGGAGGAGGCGCGCGAGCGGGGGCCGATCGAGGTCTATTCCAATTCCTTCCGGGCCATGCACACGGGATTCGCCGGGCGCGCGGACCGGGCGCTGATGAAGCTCATCGTCTGCGCCGAGAGCCGGCGGGTGCTCGGCTGCCATATCGTGTGCGATCAGGCGGGCGAGATGATCCAGCTTGCGGCGGTGGCCCTGAAGATGGGCGCCACCAAGGAGGATTTCGATCGCACCATGGCGGTGCACCCCACCATGGCCGAAGAGCTTGTGACGATGAAAACACCCGTGCGCACAGCTTGAATTTGGGCTATCAGGGGCACAGTTGGAAGAACAGGCGCAACAAGAAGGATACCAAATGGCTGGCAATACAGGAGGCCCCTGGGGCGGCGGTGGCCGTGGCGGCGGTGGAGATGACCGCCGCGGCGGCGGCAGGCCGCCGGGGCAGGAGGGGCCGCAGATCCCCGAGATCGAACAGCTTGTGAAGAAGGGTCAGGAGCAGCTGCGCGTGCTGATCGGCGGGCGCGGCGGGCGCGGTGGCCGCAGCGGGGGAAGGGGCCCCGGTGGGGGAGATGCACTCCCCGGACGGGTGATCTTCTTCGGCGGAATTGCCGTGCTGCTGGTGCTCTGGGTCTTTGCTTCCTTCTATACGGTGAAGCCGGAGGAAAAGTCCGTCGAGCTCTTCCTCGGCAAATATTACAAGACCGGCGATCCGGGGCTGCATTTCGCCCCCTGGCCGTTCGTCACCAGGCAGATCGTGACGGTGACGCGCGAGCAGACGGTTGATATCGGCAAGGGCCGCCAGGGCGGCGATGCCGGGCTGATGCTTACGGGCGACGAGAATATCGTCGATATCGATTTTCAGGTTGTCTGGAACATCAACGATCCCTTCAAGTATCTCTACACGCTCGAAGATCCGGTGCAGACGATCAAGGCGGTTTCCGAATCCGCCATGCGCGAGATCGTGGCGCAGTCCGAGCTTGCCCCGATCCTGAACCGCGATCGCGGCATCATCGCCGAGCGGCTGAAGGATCTGATCCAGTCCACGCTTGACAGCTACGGCAGCGGCATCAACATCGTGCGCGTCAACTTCGACAAGGCCGATCCGCCCGCCGAGGTGATCGCCGCCTTCCGCGATGTGCAGGCCGCCGAGCAGGAGCGCGACCAGCTCGAGAAACAGGCCGATGCCTACGCCAACAAGATCCTCGCCGAAGCGCGCGGTCAGTCGGCCCAGCTTCTCGAGGAGGCCGAGGCCTACCGCGCCCGGGTGGTGAACGAGGCCGAGGGCGAGGCAAGCCGCTTCCTCGCGGTGCTTAAGGAATATCAGAAGGCGCCGGAGGTGACGCGCAAGCGTCTTTACATCGAAACCATGGAAGATGTGATGAGCGGCGTTGACAAGATCATCCTCGACGAGGGCAAGGATTCGGGCACGCAGGGCATCGTTCCCTACCTGCCCCTCAACGAGCTTCGCAAGGGGGGGAGCAGGTGATGCGCAAGAGAAATCTGATAATCCCCCTTCTGGTGCTGGTGCTGTTCGTGGGGCTTTCCTCGCTCTTCGTGGTCAGCGAAGCGCAAAAGGCGCTGGTGCTGCAGTTCGGCAAGGTGGTGAAGGTGCAGGAAAAGCCGGGGCTCGGGGTCAAGATTCCGCTGATCCAGGAGGTCGTGAAATACGATGCGCGCATCCAGTCGCTCGATACCGAGGAGCTGGAGGTGACGCCGCTTGACGATCGCCGGCTGCTGGTGGATGCCTTCGCGCGCTGGCGCATCACCGATGTGAAGCGCTTCCGCCAGGCGGTGGGCACGGGCGGTATTCCCACTGCCCAGCGCCGCCTCGATGCGATCCTGCGCGCCCAGACGCGCGAGGTGCTCGGCTCCGTCACCTCGAACGACATCCTGAGCGCCGATCGCGCCAAGCTGATGCGGCGGATCCGCGATGGCGCGATCCGCGAGGCCAAGGGGCTCGGGGTCAAGGTGATCGACGTGCGCCTCAAGCGCACCGATCTGCCGCGCGAGAACCTGAAGGCGACCTTCGGGCGGATGCGCGCCGAGCGCGAGCGCGAGGCAACGGACGAGCGCGCCCGCGGCGCCGAGGCAGCGCAGCGCGTGCGCGCCCAGGCCGATCGCACGCGGGTGGAGCTGATTTCGGATGCCAAGCGCAAGGCCGAGATCATTCGCGGCGAGGCGGATGCGAAGCGCAACGCGATCTACGCCGAAGCATACGGCAAGGATCAGGAGTTCTTCCGCTTCTACCGTTCGCTCAACGCCTATCTGAAGGCGCTCCGTGGCTCCAACACCTCGATGGTGCTCTCG
>JALVEX010000017.1 GCA_027030435.1 Paracoccaceae bacterium | reverse complement strand
GTAGCTCACCATCTTCTCCGGCTTGCCGGTGGAAGGCTTTGGCCATTCATAGGTGAGATAGCCGCCGCCCTTTCGGGCCACCTCGATCATGCGGTCCACCACCTTCTGGCCGTCGGGGCCGGACTTGCCGAGCCAGTTCCTGCCGATCATCTCGGTGCGCCGCGGGCTGACGAGATTGTTGCCGTCGTAATCATAGACGAAGAAATAGCCGTCCTGGCCGTAGAGCATGGCCGAGAGGATCTGGGTGACCTTGAGCTTGGCTTCCTCGTCGTCAGGAAGGGCGCGGCCGTAGGTGATGCCGAAGGCGGTGCGCGCGAGCGAGAGATAGTTCCTCAGCTCCGCCTTCTTGGCCGCGATCAGCTCGCTTTCGAGAAAGGCGATTTCCTGGCGCGCGGTCTGGCGCGATTGCGCGGCCACGAGGAGCGCGATCGAGAGGGCCGCGAGGAGGAGCGGCACCGTTGCCAGAAGAAAGATCTTCTGGGCATAGCTGAGGCGCGCCGCGCGCGGCGGGCCGGGGAAGGGGCGGCGCATCTTCGCCATGCCTGCGGTGCTCTCCTTTCCTGCGCCTTTCCTGCGGGCGCGCCTCAAGGCGCGCCATCGCCCCGAATCAGCCACCCGCGGCCGGGAATCGCAAGGGAAAAGCGCCGAAAAGCGGCAGGAGAGGGCAAAATCGCGCCAGCAGGCGGCGCGGGGCGGAGAAAAACGGGGAAAAAAGCGCTTCCTTTCCCCCCTCTCCGTAAAAGTTGGTATTTTCTGGCGCGCCCGGCTGCATTAACCTCGCCGCACCTGAAACGATCTGCCCGCACCTGAAGGGCGGGCGCAACTCTATGGGAGGAGTAACTCTATGGATCGTCGCTCATTTCTGAAGAATGCCGCCATCGGTGGCGCCGCCGCCGCCGCGGCCGGCACCCTTGCGGCCCCCGCCATCGCGCAGGGCAAGCGCAAGCTGACGATGGTCACCGCCTGGGGGCGCGGCCTCGCCGGCGTGTTCGACGCCGCGCAATTCGTGGCCGACGCGATCAACACCATGTCCGACGGCACGCTTGAAATCGAAATCAAGGCCGCGGGCGAGCTTGTGGGCGCCTTCGAGGTGTTCGACGCCGTGACCTCCGGCCAGGCCGACATGTATCACGCCGCCGATTACTACTTCATCAGCCAGCATCCGGGCTTCGCCTTCTTCACCTCGGTGCCGATGGGGATGACGGCCCAGGAGCTCTTCAACTGGTATTACCACGGCAACGGGCGCAAGTATCACGATACGCTCGGCGAGATCTTCGGCCTCAAATCCTTCCTCGCCGGCAACACCGGCGCCCAGGCGGGCGGCTGGTTCCGCAAGGAGATCAATGGCCCCGAGGATTTCAAGGGCCTGAAGTTCCGCATGCCCGGCCTTGGCGGCAAGGCGCTCGGCTATCTCGGCGCCAGCGTGCAGAACATCCCTGGCTCGGAAGTGTATCAGGCGCTGGCCTCGGGCGCGCTTGACGGCACCGAGTGGATCGGCCCCTGGGCCGACGAGAAGGCCGGCTTCCAGGAGATCACCAAGTTCTTCTACACCGCCGGCTTCCACGAGCCCGGCGCCGCGCTTTCGCTGGCCACGAACCTCGATGTGTTCAACAGCCTCAGCCCCGCGCATCAGAAGATCATCGAGGCCGCTTCCGGCTTTGCCAACAGCTGGTCGCTCGCGCAGTTCATGATGAACAACGGCGCGGCGCTCGAGCGCCTCAAGGCCGGCGGCGTGAAGGTGCTGCAATTCCCGGATTCGGTCTGGGATGCCTTCGGCGAGGGCACCCGGAAGGTCTATGCCGAATTCATGGGCGATGATCTTTTCAAGGAGATCTTCGACGATTACGGCGCCTCCATGCGCGCTTCCTCGGGCTGGATCAAGGTCAGCGAAGGCGTCTATCGTGGCGAACGCGATCGCGTGATGGGCTGATCCGAAACAATCGGCAAGGATAATCCCGGGCCCGTTTCCGCATCGAGACGGGCCCGGTTCATTCGCCGCGCCGCCCGTCACGGGCGGGGGCATTTGCGGGCATCATCGGGGGATGGGCATGCTGGACGCTATCGTCTGGATCTTCCAGAATATCGCACTGGCCTATTACAATCTGTTCTACGCACTCACGCATCCGCAGCTGTGGCTGGCCTGGATCGGCGGGCTTGACAGCCTCGAGGCCAAGCAGGCGCTGATGCGCTTCATCTATTACGGCGGCTCGAAGGAATTCTTCTTCACCGTCTTCACCCTGTTCCTGACCTACACCGCCATAGGCCTTTGGAAGAACAGCCTGCTGTGGGGCGCGGTGCGGGTGCTCGAGGGGATCGCCAATGGCGTCGGGCGGTTCTTCGCCTGGGCCGGGCTTCTCATGGTGATGCAGCAGATCATCATCGTTTTCGTGCAGCGCATCTTCGTGCAGGCGGATCTGACGATGGGCTTCGGGCTCGGGCTCGATGTCTCGCTGACCAAGGACATCAGCTGGTGGGCGGAGGGGCTCAAGTTCTACAATGCGCTGGTGGTCGCGCTCTGCGCCACCTACACCTTCGTGCAGGGCGGGCATGTGCGGGTCGATCTCATCTATTCCAAGGTGAGCTATCGCGCCCGCAAGGCGATCGACATGTTCGGCTCGATCTTCTTCATGATGCCGGTTTCCGTCATCATCTGGCTGTACGGCTGGTATTTCCTGTGGCGCCATCTGGTGACGCCCAAGCCCTCCGCCTCCGATACGCTGGAGCGCCTCATGCTGAAGGCGCGGGCGCTCAGGTGGAACGTGGAAACCATCAGCTTCTCGCCCAACGGCTTCAACGCCTATTTCCTCTTCAAGGTGCTGCTGGTGGCTTTCGCGGGGCTCGTTTTCCTGCAGGCGATCGCCTTCTTCTACCGCTCCTACCTCGAGCGCAAGGAGGGGCCCGAAGCGGAAGGCAAATACCTCGACAAGGATACCCTTGGCGAGGGCGAAGAAATCTATGAAGGCACACACTGAACCCTGGGGGCGGTAACCTATGATATTCGGACTTGATGGCGTCGAGATCGGGCTGATCATCGTCTTTCTCTGCCTCTTCGGGGGCATCCTTTCGGGCTTTCCGGTGGCGTTTGCGCTTGGCGGCTCCGGCCTCATCGCTTTCGCCATCATCGCCGTGCTCGACAGCAGCGGCCTGCTGATCCACCAGGCGATCGACACTTCGAGCCCCGCCTTTCAGAAGCTGGTGGAATCGGGGATCCACCCCGACAAGATATCCATATTCCGATACCCGGACTTGCCACGCGCGGCCGAGCATGTGTTCGAAAACGGCTGGCAGCAGGCGATCGACCGCAACATCTCCTTCATCGTCAACCGGATGAACGAGCGCGTGCTGGCCGGCGCATCGATCGAAACCCTGCTCGCGGTACTGATGTTCGTGCTGATGGGGATCACGCTCGAGCGCTCGAAGATCGCCAATGATCTTCTCACCACCATGGCCCGCGTCTTCGGCCCGCTGCCGGGCGGGCTTGCGGTTTCGGTGGTTGTGGTGGGCGCCTTCCTCGCCGCCTCCACCGGCATCGTCGGCGCGACGGTGGTGACGATGGGGCTTCTCTCGCTCCCCACCATGCTGCGCCACAATTACAGCCCCGAGCTTGCCACCGGGGTGATCGCCGCCTCGGGAACGCTCGGCCAGATCATCCCGCCCTCGATCGTGATCGTGCTTCTGGGCACGCTGGCGGGCGATCTCTACTCCGCCGCCCAGGAGCAGCGCGCCCAGCTCGCGGGCTGTTCGGACGCGCTCACCTACCTTGGCCAGGCGGCGGTGGTTTCGGTGGGCACGCTGTTTCAGGCTGCGATCCTGCCGGGCATCATGCTCGCCTTCCTCTACGGGCTCTACGCCTTCGGCTATGCGCTCGTGCGCCCCGAGAAGGCGCCACCCGTGCCGGCGATGGCAGGCGGGAGCGAAAGGATCACCCGGGGCTGGGGGCTCACCTGGTTCGTCGTCATTCCCGGCGCGCTGATCGGGGCCTTCCTGCTGGCGATGGAACTGGGCATCGTCGGCAGCCAGGACATCACCATCGACACCTATTCCGACAGCACCAAGGTCGCCAGCCTGCGCACCAATGTGAGCGAGCAATGCAAGAAATCCATCATCGCCCTGCATGGCCAGGAGAAATGGGATGAGGCGGTGGCCCAGCAGAAGGCGATCGAGGAGGCGGGCGGCTATCAGGAAAGCCACAAGCTTTCGCAGGAAGAGCTGGCGGCGGCGCTGAAGGCGAAGATCGCCGCCGCGGCGCCGATCGGCACCGGCATCGCCACCGGCTTCCTGCTGCTGGCGCTTATACTGGTGATGGCGCGCGGGGTGGCGCCGAGCGCCGATCCGCGCCCGCTGCTGATCGGGGCGGGGGGGATCGTGCTCGGGCTTCTGACGGACGTGTTCCTGATCACGCCCCAGACATCCCCCGGCGCCACCTTCCTCTATCTCCTGATCCCGCTCCTGATCTCGCTCTACGGCGTGCGATACGCCACCAGCCTGCTGGGGCGCAACGATCTGCTGCGGGTCGTCTTTCCGCCCCTGGTGCTGATCGTCGCCGTGCTCGGCTCGATCCTCGGCGGCATCACCAACCCAACCCCGGCCGCCGCGCTCGGGGCGGGCGGGGCGATCATGCTCGCGGCCTATCGCAAGCTGAAGGAAGAGGAGGGGCCGGCCAAGATCATCATCTGGTCCGCCTTCGCGATCGTCATCATGATCCTGATCGGGATCAATTTCGATCTCAGGATCAACCGCGAAGATGTGAAGCTCGAGGATGTGATCGCCTATCTGGTGGCGGCGGGCGCCTATCTCTTCGCGATGCTCGGCATCCTCTTCAGCCTCTGGGTGCTCTATCGCGGCCGGGTGCTGACACCGGTGGTGCGCGAAACCGCCAAGGTCACCTCCATGGTGTTCACCATCCTGATCGGCTCGCAGCTCCTCAACCTGGTGATCATCTCGTTTGGCGGCGAGAATTACATCCAGGATTTTCTGAAAAGCTTCGACAACGAATGGACGGTGTTCCTGATCGTGATGGTGGTGCTGTTCTTCCTCGGATTCGTGCTCGATTTCCTGGAGATCATCTATATCGTGATCCCGATCGTGGGGCCGGTGATCTACGGCGGCACCTTCGATCCCAAATGGGTGACGATCATGATCGCGGTCAATCTCCAGACCTCCTTCCTCACGCCCCCCTTCGGCTTCGCGCTCTTCTATCTGCGCGGGGTGGCGCCCAAGGAAGTCACCACCGGGCATATCTACCGCGGCATCATCCCCTTCGTGCTGATCCAGGTGCTGGGGCTGCTGATCCTCGGCTTCTTCCCCGGCATCGTGACCATCGTGCCGAACCTCCTGCCGAACTAATGGCAGGGCGCGTGGGCGGCACGCATGACGTGAAAGGGGAGCCTCCGGGCTCCCCTTTCCCTTGGCATTCTCGGGTGTTCTCCCGCACCGGCCGCACGGGTTGCGCCACTAGGGTTGCGGAAATGCAGGCAGGGGCCGGGAGCAGGCTCAGCCGGCCGGATCACCCCCGCGCCCCGCGCCGCCTTTCGCGCAGGTCTGCGGCAGGTCGATGCGCGCCACCTGCTGCGAAATCGGATCCACCGAGAGCGGATGCGTATCGGGGTTGAGATTTTCCGGGTCGGTCAGCTCTTCCCATTCGCCGTTGCGATAGATCTCGAGCGGGCGGAAGCGGGCCTTGTAATTCATCTTCGGGCTGCCGGGCACCCAGTAGCCGAGATAGACGTAGGGCAGCCCCACGGCACGCGCGATCTCTATGTGATCGAGGATGATGTAGGTGCCGAGGCTCCGGTGGGCGCGGGCGGGATCGAAGAAGGAATAGACGAGCGAG
>JALVEX010000016.1 GCA_027030435.1 Paracoccaceae bacterium | reverse complement strand
CGAAGCCAAGCCCCACCTCAGCGCCGCCAAGCATGAGTGCGGCCGATACATCGGCGCCAGCGCGTTCGCTGATGCAGAAACGGGTGCATTCCCAGATCAGGGGGCTTGCGATCCGCCGCCCCTGGCTCAGATGCGGGAAATGCTCGGCCGCCATCGTGCGCCCGGTGGTGGGCAGGAAACGCATGGAGCCGCCGTGGCTGCCGTCCGGCATCTCCCAGATCACGTAGAGCGGATCGAGATCATCATACTGATCGCGCTCCTCTCCCCTTTCATTCACAGCCACATCCCAGCCGAGGCGGGCATGAAACTGGCGCGCCCTGTCAGCAAACATCGTCTGGTGCAATTTCCTGTATGCGGGCAAATCCCGCGCATGAATATAGCGCAACATCTCTGATCTCCATCAATAAGGACGGAGATCAGAGCTACGCGTTGCAGCTTGCCGCATGATGAAGCAGACGAACGCTGCTGCAAGAAACGGTTAACGAATTGCCCCGGTTCTGGGGGTTCCTGCCCCTAGAGAACGAGAAGGCCCTGCGTCAGCGCGCGGGCCACGGCGTGGGTCGTGTTGAGCGCGCCGAGCTTGTTGCGGGCGCTTTCGAGATAGGCCCTGAGCGTATGCTCGGAAATGGAGAGGCTGTCGGCGGCCTGTGCGCGGCTGTAGCCGAGGGCAAGGAGGGTCAGCACATCCGTTTCGCGGGGCGACATCGGGCGCACCGGGGCATCCGCCACGGCGCCTTCAAGCTCCAGCGCCTTCTGATTGATGTAATGCGCCGCGAGGATCATGTCGCGCACGAATTCCCCGGTATGGCGCTCCCATTCGTCGTCGTCACAGTTGTGATTGACGGTAAAGAGGGCGAACTGCCCCTGCGGGCCACGGATCGGCACCGAAAACCCCTGCCGACCGACCCCGTTTTCAAGGGCTTCGCCAAGAAAGGCCCGGGCAGCCTTGGGCTTCCAGTCGAGCCGCTTCCAGTTCACCGGGTGAAAGCGCTTGTAGCAGCCGAGCACCACGGGATCGATACGCTCGTATTTGCTGGCGATATAATGGCTCACCCATTCGGGCCTGTAGGTGAGAACCGCATATTGCTCGCCCGAATTGCTGACGGAGTGATAGACGAGATGCTCGACCTCGAAGAGATTGCGAAGCTTCAGTATTTCTTCCTGGAGATCATCCAGCGAACTTGCCTGCGTCATGCAGTCGATGATCGTTTCCAGTCTGCTCTGCATGTCCCACCGCCAGATCCACCCCATCACTCACGAGCGAGGAGATCTCCGTTGCGGCAACCAGCTTGGTGTCGTTCAGATGTTCGGCAACGACCGCCAGGCCATTCTTCAGAGCATAGTTTTCAAGATCCGCGAGAACGTCGATCATCCAGTCGTGTTTCATGCTCTACTCTCTTTCAGAGTGGTTAACAAATTCTTAACACTACCCTAACACGAACCATTTGCGGGGATATATTCGCAAATTTCAACCCCCCTGAAATGAGGGGGATTGCAGATGTAAGCTACTGATTTTCTTAAAGCCGGTCGTTAATCTGTAACTGCAGGCCAACAAACAGTTTACGGTTTCGCAACAGATTCGCTCCGGCGGCGGTTCAACCTTCCAATGCGTCCTCGAGCGTGCGAAGCCCGGCGCGCGGAGATTGCACCAGCACCGCCATATTGCCGGGCTTGTGCTCGTTGCGCATCATCTTCATATGCGCCGCGGGAATGTCGCTCCAGGGAAAAAGCTCCGACATGCAGGGATCGAGCCGGCGCTCCACCATCAGCCGATTGGCCGCGCTGGCCTGCTTGAGATTGGCGAAATGGCTGCCCTGAACGCGCTTTTGATGCATCCAGAGATAACGGGCGTCAAGCGTGAGGTTGTAGCCCGTGGTGCCGGCGCAGATCACCACCATGCCGCCCCGCTTCACCACGAACACGCTGACCGGGAAGGTGGCTTCGCCGGGGTGTTCGAACACCATGTCCACATTGTTGCTCTTGCCCGTGATCTCCCAGATCGCCTTGCCGAACTTGCGGGTTTCGTTGAACCATGCCTTGTATTCGGGCGTGTTCACCTTGGGCATCTGGCCCCAGCAATTGAAATCCTTGCGGTTGATCACGCCCTTGGCGCCGAGATCCATCACGAAATCGCGCTTGCTTTCATCCGAGATCACCCCGATCGCATTGGCCCCTGCGGTATTGACAAGCTGAATGGCAAAGGAGCCAAGCCCCCCCGAAGCCCCCCAGACAAGCACGTTCTGGCCCGGCTTCAACGTATGCGGGCGGTGGCCGAAGAGCATCCGGTAGGCGGTGGCGAGGGTGAGCGTGTAGCAGGCGCTTTCCTCCCATGTCAGATGTTTCGGCCGCGGCATAAGCTGCTGGGATTGCACGCGGGTGAACTGGGCGAAGGAGCCATCCGGCGTTTCATAGCCCCAGATCCGCTGCGAGGGGGAGAACATCGGATCGCCGCCGTTGCATTCCTCGTCATCGCCGTCATCCTGGTTGCAGTGGATCACCACCTCGTCACCCACCTTCCAGCGCTTGACCTTGTCGCCCACCTTCCACACGATCCCGGCCGCGTCGGAGCCGGCGATATGGTAATCGGCGCCATGCACATCGAAAACGGAAATGGGCTTGCCGAGCGCGGCCCAGACGCCATTGTAATTGACGCCGGCGGCCATCACCATCACCAGCACCTCGTGACTGTCGATCTCGGGCACATCCACGATTTCCTCGAGCATGGATTTTTCGGGCTCTCCGTGGCGCTCGCGCCGAATCGTCCAGGCATGCATCTTCCTGGGCACATGGCCGAGCGGCGGGATTTCCCCGATATCGTAGAGATCCTTCTCGGGGGCCTCGTATTCGGCAATCTCCGGGTGCTTATCAAGCGGCATGGATGGCTCCTGTTCTCTCAAGCGATGCCGCAACGCAGAATCGAAGCGGCTGCGGGCGCAGAATAAAATTTCTCCGCGCAATATTGCAACACTATAATTGGCTATTTTGTAATTTTATGACTATCCGAAATGTCACAATCCCTGCATTTCGCCACCAGATGGGCGATTGAATTCGCATAATAGGCCATCGCCTCTTTCTGCTCCGGTTCCGGGTTGGGGCGATAACGCCCCTCCTCTTCCACGGCGATATGCCGGCTCGCGAGCAGCCCGAGGCCCTTCTCGGCGGCATATTCCAGGCTGTCGCGCGGCACATGCACATGGGCTCCGCATTCCTCGAGCGCGATGGCGAGGCGGGCCGCCCGCGCCTTGATATCCTGCTTTGCAAGCGGCCCTTCCGCGCGCAGCAGCACCGTCGCCACCAGCGGCACGGGCACAACAGGCACGGCCGCGCCGATACGCTCCATGAGCTCCGCGGCAAGGGCCTCGGTGAGGTTTTCCCGTGCCTGCCCGCGCATGAACTCCCGCAGGCTGACCGGCGCGCCAAAGCTGACGGCGGCATAACCATAGCGGCGAAAGCGCCCCGTCATCTTCAGCCAGAACTGATGCGCGACAAACCCCGCCATCCGCCGTTTGCTGAAGCGAAAGCACGGCTTCTCTTCACGCCTGGCCGCCAGAAGCACCCGATCTTCGAGCACGCGATCGTAGTTGAGCGATACCGGCACGAAAACCACATCCCGCGCGCCCTCGGGATCAAACCCGGTGACAACATAATTGAGCAGGCCGAGCCTCGGCGCGCGCAGGCCGCCATCGAGGCTGAGCCCGCCCTCGGGAAAGATCGCCTGTGTGGCGCCGCCGGCCGTGGCCATCTGCACATAGCGCGCCAGCACCCGCCGATAGAGCGGATTGCGTGATCTGCGGCGGATGAAATAGGCGCCCATGGCATGGATGAGCGGCTTCAGCGGCCAGACCCGCGCCCATTCGCCAACCGCGTAGGAAAGCGCCGTGCGATCGGCCGCGAGGAAGGTCACCAGCACGTAATCCATGTTGGAGCGGTGGTTGATGACGAAGATCACCGTGGCGTCCGGGTCGATCGCCTCGAGGCGCTCGCGGTCGAAATGGCCAAGGCGCACGCGGTAGAGCTGCCGGCTGAGCCAGCTCGCCGCGCGGGTGGCAAAGCCGAAGTAGGCCGTGGCCGAAAAGCGCGGCACGATCTCGCGGGCATAAGCGCGCGCGCGCTCGAAGGCCACGCTTTCGGGTATGCCCTCCGCGCGCGCGGTTTCGCTGATCGCCTCCGCCACCTTGGGATCGTAAATCAGGCGCTGAATCATGTCGTGGCGGCGGGCGAGCTTGAAGGGCTCTATGGGCCGGGCGAGGCGCTTGTTCAGCCGCGCCACGGCGCGTTCCATCCGGCGGCGGAAGAACCAGCGCACCGAAGGGGCGAGGATCTTGTCGAGCGCCGCGATGGCGGCAAGGGCCAGCATCAGCAAGAGCGCCCAGAGCGGTAATTCAACCGTGCCTGTCATGGGCGGAGTGTTTCGCATCAGGCTGCATCGGTCCAGAAGAATCACCCCGGCGAGTGGGCAAGATTATTCTCTCCACTTTGGCTATTGCGAAATGATATTGCTCTTGCAATTATGCTGCAGTGCAACATGAACCCAGCGAAGGCCCGCCATGACGCCTCCCAAGAAAGATCGCCCCTGGCTTTTCCGCACCTATGCCGGCCATTCCACCGCCGCCGCCTCCAACGCGCTCTACCGCGCCAATCTCGCACGTGGCCAGACGGGCCTTTCCGTCGCCTTCGATCTGCCGACGCAAACGGGATATGACAGCGATCACGAGCTTTCGCGAGGCGAGGTGGGCAAGGTTGGCGTGCCCGTCTGCCATCTGGGCGACATGCGCGCGCTCTTCGAGGGCATCCCGCTTCAGGAGATGAACACATCGATGACGATCAACGCCACCGCCCCCTGGCTTCTGGCGCTCTATATCGCCGTGGCCGAGGAGCAGGGCGCGGATATCGCGAAGCTCCAGGGCACGGTGCAGAATGACATCATCAAGGAATATCTCTCGCGCGGCACCTATATCTGCCCGCCCGAGCCCTCCTTGCGCATGATAACCGATCTCGCCGCCTACACGCGTGCGAACATGCCGAAATGGAACCCGATGAACGTGTGTTCCTATCACCTGCAGGAGGCCGGTGCCACGCCCGAACAGGAGCTTGCCTTCGCGCTCGCCACCGCCATCGCGGTGCTTGACGATCTCAGCGAGAAGGTTCCGGGCGAGGATTTTCCGGCCATGGTGGGGCGCATCAGCTTCTTCGTGAATGCCGGCATCCGGTTCGTGACGGAAATGTGCAAGATGCGCGCCTTCACCGAGATGTGGGAGGAAATCACGCGCGAGCGCTACGGCGTGGAGAATCCGAAATTCCGCCGTTTCCGCTACGGGGTGCAGGTGAATTCGCTGGGGCTTACCGAGCAACAGCCGGAGAATAACGTCTATCGCATCCTCCTGGAGATGCTCGCCGTCACGCTCTCGAAGAACGCCCGCGCCCGCGCGGTGCAGCTTCCGGCCTGGAACGAGGCGCTCGGCCTGCCGCGCCCCTGGGATCAGCAATGGTCGCTCAGGATGCAGCAGATCCTGGCCTATGAAACGGATCTTCTCGAATTCGACGATCTGTTCGAGGGCAACCCGGCCGTCGAACGCAAGGTGGAGGAGCTGAAGGAAGCCGCGCGGGCCGAGCTGGCGCAGATCGAGAGCATGGGCGGCGCGGTGGGCGCGATCGAATACATGAAATCACGGCTGGTGGAAGCCAATGCCGAGCGGATCGCACGCATCGAGGCGGGGGAGACGGTAGTTGTCGGCGTCAACCGCTGGCAGGAGGGCGAGCCCTCGCCGCTCACGGCCGGGGAGGAAGCCATCATGAAGGTGGATTCCAAGGCCGAGGCCGATCAGATCGCCCGC
>JALVEX010000015.1 GCA_027030435.1 Paracoccaceae bacterium | reverse complement strand
AATATCGACACCAATTCGCGCCTGTGCATGGCCTCGTCGGTGGCCGGCCACAAGCGCGCCTTCGGCACCGATACCGTGCCCGGCAGCTATGACGATCTCGAAGAGGCCGATCTCGTGGTGCTCGCGGGCTCCAATCTGGCCTGGTGCCACCCGGTGCTGTTTCGCCGCCTGGAGGCCGCGCGGGAGAGGAACCCGAAGCTCAGGCTGGTGGTGATCGATCCGCGCCGCTCCGCCAGCGCCGAGGCGGCGGACATGCACCTGGCCATCGCGCCCGATGGCGACGCGGCGCTGTGGAACGCGCTCCTTGCCGCCATTGCCGATCGCGGCGCGCTGGATCGCGCCTATCTCGATGCCCATGTGGAAGGGCTGGACGAGGCGCTTGCCGCCGCGCGCGCATCCGATCCGGCCGCCTCGGGCCTGCCGGCTGCCGAGATCGCCCGCTTCATCGATCTGTGGCTGGGCACCGAGAAGGTCGTCACCGTCTATTCCCAGGGCGTCAACCAGTCCGCCCATGGCAGCGACAAGGTGAACGCCATCATCAACTGCCATCTCGCCACCGGGCGCATCGGGCGGCCGGGCATGGGGCCCTTCTCGGTCACCGGCCAGCCCAATGCCATGGGCGGGCGCGAGGTGGGGGGGCTTGCCAACATGCTGGCCTGCCACCTCGATCTCGAAAACCCCGCCCACCGCGCCACGGCGGCCGAATTCTGGCAGGCGCCTGCCCCGATCCCCGAGCGCCCCGGGCTCAAGGCGGTGGACATGTTCCGCGCCTGCGCCGAGGGGAAGATCAAGGCGCTCTGGATCATCGGCACCAATCCGGCCGTCTCGCTGCCGCGCGCAGGCCGGGTGGCCGAGGCGATCGCCGCCGTGCCCTTCACCGTGGTTTCAGACGTCACCCGCACCGATACCACGGCACGCTCCGATGTGCTTCTGCCGGCGCTCGGCTGGGGCGAGAAATCCGGCACCGTCACCAATTCCGAGCGCCGCATCTCGCGCCAGCGCGCCTTCCTGCCGGCGCCGGGCGAAGCGCGCGCCGACTGGCAGATCCTCTGCGATGTGGCCCGGCGCATGGGCTGGGGCGCGGCCTTCGCCTACAGCCACGAGGCCGAGATCTTCGCCGAATACGCCGCCCTCTCGGGCCGGGCCGCCGCGCATGGCCGCGATTTCGACATCTCCGCCCATGCCGCCATCACCCGCGAGGCTTATGACGCCCTTGCCCCCTTTCAGTGGCCCGCGCCGGCCGATCGCGCGCGCAATCCCGCCCCGCAGGGCCGCTTCTTCGCAGATGGCGGCTTCTACCACCCCGGCGGCAGGGCACGGATGCTGCCCGTCACCGCGCCGGCACGAAAGGCCCCTGCCCTCGGCCTTTTCCACCTCAATACCGGGCGTATCCGCGATCAATGGCACACCATGACCCGCACCGGGCTTGTCGCCCGCCTCAGCGCCCATCTGGCCGAGCCCTTCGCCGAAATCCATCCCGAGGATGCCGCCCGGCTCAGGCTTGCCCCCGGCGACATCCTCCGCCTCAAGGGGGCCGGGGGCGGCGCGGCGGTGCTGCGCGCGCTGGTGAGCGAAGCGGTGCGGCCGGGCGAGGTGTTCGTGCCGATGCACTGGAGCCGCGCCAACAGCACCCTGGGCGCCGTCAACCCGGCTGTGGATGCGCCCTGCGATCCGGTCTCCGGCCAGCCGGCGCTGAAGCAGACCGTGGCCCGGATCGAGCGGCTCGCGGCGAGCTGGTATGGCTTTGCCGCCAGCCTGCGCCCGATCGCGCCGCCCGCGCCCGAGGCCTTTCCCTACGGCACAGTGATCCGCACCGCGACGGGCTGGGCGCTGGAGATGGCCGCAGGCGAAATGCCGGACGACTGGGAGGCCGAGGCGCGCCGCCTCCTGGACCTGCCGGACGCATCCGCGGCCCTCGTGGAAGATCCCGCCACCGGCATCCGCCGCATCGCCTTCCATGAAGAGGGCCGGCTGGCGGGCCTGTTCTTCGCCGCCCCGCGCCCCGTGGCGCTTCAGCGCGATCATGCCATCGCCCAGATCGGCCGGGCGGTGGCGGCGGGCGAGGCCCTGGCGGGGCGCCGCCCGGCGGGGCAGCCCGATCCGGGGCGGATCGTCTGCGCCTGTTTCAACGTAGGCGAAAACACCCTCGCCGCCGCCATCGCCCGCGGCGCCTGCACCGCGGCAGCGCTTGGCGAAGCCACCGCCGCCGGCACCAGCTGCGGCGCCTGCAAGCCCGAGCTCGATGCCCTTCTCGCCCGCCACGCCAGCCCCCTTTCCACCGCAGCCGAATGAACCACGCCGGATGAGTGAAGAAGCCATGCCCGAGAGCCGCAGCATGAACAAGACTCCCGCCACACCCACCATACCCTCCGCCTCCGAGCGCCGCCGCGCGCTGGCGCTCTCCACCTTCGCCTTTGCCATCTGCTTTGCCGTCTGGACGCTGTTTTCCATCATCGGCCTGCGTATCAAGCAGGAGCTTGGCCTGAGCGAAGCGCAGTTCGGCCTTCTGGTGGCAACGCCCGTTCTCACCGGCTCGCTCAGCCGCCTTGCCCTGGGGCTCTGGGCCGAGCGCCATGGCGGGCGGCTGGTGTTTGCGCTGCAGATGGGGGTGACGGCGCTGGCCGTGTGGCTGCTGACAATGGCCGAAAGCTACCCGATGTTCCTGCTGGCGGCGCTGGGGCTCGGCCTTGCCGGGGGCTCCTTCAGCATCGGGGTTTCCTATGTTTCGCGCTGGTATCCGGCGCGCCTTCAGGGCACGGCGCTCGGGATCTACGGCGCGGGCAATGTGGGGGCGGCGCTCACCAGCTTCGTGGCACCCTTCCTCGTGGCCGCGATCGGCTGGGAGGGCACGGCGCGGGTCTATGCGGCGGTGCTGGGCGCGAGTGCGCTTCTTTTCTGGGTGCTCGCGCGCACCGATCCGGTGCATGAAGCGCGCCGGGAGGCCGCAGCCCGCCCGATCAGCCTCGCGCGCCAGCTTGCGCCGCTGAAGGATCTGCGCGTGTGGCGCTTCTCGGCCTATTATTTCTTCGTATTCGGCGGCTTCGTGGCGCTCGCCTCCTTCCTGCCGCGCTATTACGTGGGCGCTTACGGGCTCGATCTGACCACCGCCGGGATGCTCACCACCGCCTATGCCCTGCCCGGCGCGGTGTTTCGCGCGTTCGGCGGCTGGATGTCGGACAGGCGCGGCGCGCGCTATGTGCTTTACCGGGTATTCGCGGCTTCGGCCCTGCTGCTGGCGCTGATGAGCTTTCCCGGCGGCAGCTTCCTGATCGCGGGCATCTCCGGGCCGATGCGCCTCGATCTGGCGCTGCCGCTCTGGGGCTTTGCCGCGCTCACCATGCTGCTCGGCTTTGCCATGAGCCTCGGCAGCGCGGCGGTTTACAAGCACATTCCCGTCTATTACCCCGAGCACGTGGGCGCCGTGGGCGGGCTCGTGGGAATGATCGGCGGGCTTGGCGGCTTCTTCCTGCCGATCGCCTTCGGCCTCCTTCTCGATCTCACCGATATCTGGACGGCGCCCTTCCTCCTCCTGACGCTGATGGTGACGGGGACGCTCTGGTGGATGCACGCAAGCATCCGGCGCATGGAAAGCGGCGCCACGCAAATGCCCGGACGCAATCCCCAGCTCAGCGGCTGAAACAGCCCGCATGGCGGGCGCACATGCCCCGGGCCTGGCCAAACGCCCCGCACTCAGCCGCTCTCCCCCGCACCGGCGATCGGGATGGTGATCTCCACCAGAAGCCCCCCGCCCGGCGCATTCGAAAGCCTGATGTCGCCGCCATGGGCATGGATCACCGTTCGGGCGATCGAGAGCCCCAATCCTGTTCCGCCGGTTTCCAGATTGCGGGATTTCTCGACCCGCACGAATGGATCGAACACCCTTTCCAGATCCTCTTCCGGGATGCCTTCGCCCTTGTCACTCACCCGGATGACCGCAACACCATCATGCACCTCGGCGCGAAGCTCGGCCGCCTTGCCGTAGCGAATGGCATTCTCGATCACGTTGCGCAGCGCGCGGCGCATGGCAACGGGCCTGATGCGCACCGTGATGGCGGGCGGGACCGAAAGCTTCACCTCTCCCCCCGTCGCCGCGAACTCCCCGGCCAGCTCCGAAAGAAAGGCCGCGAGATCCACGCTCTGCATTTCCTCGGAGGTGACCATCCCGCGTGCAAACGAGAGCGTGGATTCGACCATCTCCTGCATCTCTCCGACGATCGCCACCAGACGTTCGCGGGTTTCGTCGTCATCCACCATTTCGGCGCGCACCCGCATGGCTGTCAGGGGCGAGCGCAGATCATGGCCAAGGGCCGCCAGCAATCTCGTGCGCTCCGAAACGAAGCGCGAAAGACGCGCCTGCATCTCGTTGAAGGCGCTCGTCAGGCGGCGAAGCTCCTCCGGACCCTGTTCGGGCAGCGGCGCCACCTGCTCGCCGCGCCCCAGCCGTTCGGCCGAGCGCGCGAGCTTTCTGAGCGGGCCGGTCAGCCTGCTCAAAGCCAGCCAGACAACCGCCGCCGTGATCAGCGTGGTCAGACCGAAGCTCAGATACGATCCCGAGGCCGATTGTATCGGCGGCCGGTGAAAGCGGGTCGAGACATTGAGCCAGCGCCCGTCCTTCAGCGAAATGGCCAGCTGCATCTCCACCGATGCCAGATCAAGCCCCATCATGCGCGCGCGCATCATGCGGGCCATGCGGGAATTCTCGCCGCGCGGAAACCGCCTCGCGCCGATCCGGTGCAGCTCGACCCGGACTTCATGCGCATGGCCATCCTCCAGAAGGCCCCGGATGCGCTCGGCGATCCTGCCGTTCATGGCATGGCCGGGGTGATTCACCGAAGGTTCCCGCCCGAGCGAAAACCGCACGAGCGGCGAATTCGCGGCACGCAGGATATCCGGCTGCAGATTCTCGGGCGCCGCTTCCAGAAGCCGGACCACATTCGCCGCCCGCCCCGCCGCTTCCAGCCCCAGGGCCGCGCGCACGGCCAGCCCGCGCTCATCGACAAACAGCCACAGGCTGATGCCCTGGATGACAACGAATGTCGCCAGGATCACCAGCACGAGCCGGCCGCGCAAGGTGCGGGGCAACAGCCGGCGCATCACAGGCGCTCAACGTCGGCGTTCAGGCTGTAGCCGCCGCCGCGCACCGTGGTGATGATCACCGGTTTCGCCGGATCCGGCTCGATCTTGCGCCGCAGCCGGCTCACCTGATTGTCGATCGTGCGATCGAACACCTGCGCTTCGCGCCCCGACGTGAGATCGAGCAGCTGATCGCGCGAGAGCACGAAGCGCGGCCGCTCCAGGAATGCCGTCAGCAGCTTGAATTCGGCTGTCGTCAGCGCCTGCTCGCGGTCGTTCCCGACGTGGGTCAGCAGCCGCCTGTCGGTATCAAGCACCCAATCGGCAAATTTCACCTTCTGCCCCGAAAGTGACCCGGCGACAGGCTCGGCGCGCCGCCGGCGGCGCAGGATCGCCTTGATGCGGGCGAGCAGCTCGCGGGGGTTGAACGGTTTGGGCAGATAGTCGTCGGCGCCGATTTCGAGCCCCACGATACGGTCCGTCTCCTCGCCGAGCGCGGTCAGCATCAGGATCGGCGTATCGCCTCCGGCGCTCAGCCGCCGGCAGACAGAAAGCCCGTCCTCCCCCGGCATCATGACATCGAGAACGATCAGATCGAAACGCCCTGCAGCAAGCCGGGCATCCATCTCGCCGGCATCGCGCGCCGCAGTGGCGCGAAAGCCGTTTTTCTCCAGATATCGCCTGACCGCATCGCGGATTTCGCGGTGGTCATCAACGATCAGGATGTGTGGTCTGATGTCGGTATTCTCGCTCATTTCCTCTCCGCTCTATCCCCCGATGGCCGGGCGCACCGCC
>JALVEX010000014.1 GCA_027030435.1 Paracoccaceae bacterium | reverse complement strand
AAAAGGAAGGCCGCCCGCCCTTCATCCTGCACGATGGCCCCCCCTATGCCAACGGCCACCTCCATATCGGCCATGCGCTGAACAAGATCCTGAAGGACATGGTCGTGCGCAGCCATCAGATGATGGGCCATGATGCGCGCTATGTGCCGGGCTGGGATTGCCACGGGCTGCCGATCGAATGGAAGATCGAGGAGCAATACCGCGCTAAAGGCAAGGACAAGGACGAGGTGGACATCATCGCCTTCCGTCAGGAATGCCGCAAATTCGCCGAAGGCTGGGTGGATATCCAGCGCGAGGAGTTCAAGCGCCTCGGCATCACCGGCAACTGGGAAGATCCCTATCTCACCATGGATTTTCATGCCGAGGCGGTGATCGCCGACGAATTCATGAAATTCCTCATGAACGGCACGCTCTATCAGGGCTCCAAGCCCGTGATGTGGTCGCCCGTCGAGAAAACCGCGCTGGCGGAGGCGGAGGTGGAATATCACGATCACAAGAGCCACACGATCTGGGTGAAATTCCCGGTGATCGAAGGCCCGCTCAAGGGCGAAACCGTGGTGATCTGGACAACCACCCCCTGGACCATCCCGCAAAACCGCGCCGTGGCCTACAACCCGGAGATTTCCTACGGCCTCTATGAAATCACCGATACGCCCGAAGAATGCTGGGCGGAGAAGGGCGATCGCTACATCCTCGCCGATGCGCTGGCCGAAGAAACGCTGAGCGCCGCGCGGCTCGAGCCCGGGATGTGGAAGCGCCTGCGCGATGTGACTGCCGATGATCTCGCCGTCTCCACCACCGCCCACCCGCTGCGGGGCGCAGAGGGCGCGGAGGGCGAATGGGATTACGCCGTGCCGCTTCTGCCCGGCGAGCATGTGACGGACGAGGCCGGCACGGGCTTCGTTCATACCGCGCCGAGCCACGGCGACGATGATTACCAGTTGGGCCTGAAGCACGGCCTGAAGATGACGTATAACGTGCTGGAAGACGGCTCCTTCCGCCCCGATCTGCCGTTTTTCGCCGGCGAATACATCATCACCCCCAAGGGCAGGGAAGGCGGGGCCAACAAGGCGGTGATCGACAAGCTGGTGGAGGCCGGCGGCCTGCTCGCACGCGGGCGCATCACTCACAGCTATCCCCATTCCTGGCGCTCCAAGGCACCGGTGATCTATCGCAACACCCCCCAGTGGTTCGCCGCGATCGACAGGGAAGTGGGCGATGGTCAGGACGAATACGGCGCCACCATCCGCGAACGCGCCCTCACTTCGATCGAGAAGCTGGTGAAATTCACCCCCGAAACCGGGCGCAACCGGCTCCATTCCATGGTGGCCACCCGGCCCGACTGGGTGCTCTCGCGCCAGCGCGCCTGGGGTGTGCCGCTCACCTGCTTCGTGAAGAAGGGCGCAAGGCCCGATGATGCCGGTTTCCTCCTGCGTGACGCGCAGGTGAACGCCCGCATCAAGGCGGCCTTCGAGGAGGAGGGAGCCGATGCGTGGTTCCGCGAAGGGGCGAAGGAGCGCTTTCTCGAGGGGTTGCACGATCCCGACGAATACGAGCAGGTGATGGATGTGCTCGATGTGTGGTTCGATTCGGGCTCCACCCATGCCTTCGTGCTGCGCGATCGCCCCGACGGCAGCCCCGACGGCATCGCCGATCTCTATCTCGAGGGAACCGATCAGCACAGGGGCTGGTTCCAGTCCTCGCTCTTGCAGGCCTGCGGCACGAAGGGGCGCGCGCCCTACAGGGGCGTGCTCACGCATGGCTTCACGCTCGATGAAAAGGGCATGAAGATGTCCAAGAGCCTCGGCAACACCGTTGCGCCCGACAAGATCGTGCAGCAATACGGCGCCGATATCCTGCGCCTGTGGGTGGCGCAATCGGATTACACCGCCGATCTCAGGATCGGCCCCGAGATCCTGAAGGGCGTGGCCGACAGCTACCGCCGGCTCAGGAATACCATGCGTTTCATGCTGGGCGCGCTTTCGGCCTTCACGGAGGAAGATCGCGTGGCGCCCGAAGACATGCCCGAGCTTGAGCGCTGGGTGCTGCATCGCCTCGCCGAGCTCGATCACAGGCTGCGCAATGGCTATGCGGCCTATGATTTCCAGGGCGTGTTCCGCGCGCTTTTCGAATTCGCCACCTCGGATCTTTCGGCCTTCTACTTCGATATCCGCAAGGATGTGCTCTATTGCGATGCCGATACGCCCGAGCGGCGCGCCGCGCGCACGGTGCTCGATCTTCTGCACGCGCGCCTCACCACGTGGCTTGCGCCGATCCTGGCCTTCACCATGGAGGAGGTCTGGCTTGCCCGCCATCCGGGCGAGGAGGAAAGCGTGCATCTGCAGGATTTCCCCGCCACTCCCGCCGACTGGCGCGATGAACCGCTTGCGGCGAAATGGGCCGCCATCCGCCGCGTGCGCCGGGTGGTGACGGCGGCGCTCGAGGTGGCGCGGCGCGACAAGGTGATCGGCGCCAGCCTCGAAGCCGCGCCGGTGGTGCATGTGCGCGATGAAGACGTACTGAAGGCGCTGAGATCCGTGCCCTTCGCGGATGTGTGCATCACCTCGGCCATCACCCTCACCGGCGATCCGATCCCGCCCGAGGCCTTCCGCCTGCCCGAGATCGAAGGGGTTGGCGTGGTGTTTCAGAAGGCCGAGGGGGAGAAATGCCAGCGATGCTGGAAGATCCTGCCGGATGTGGGCACGCACGAGCATCCCGGCGTCTGCGCGCGCTGCGACGCGGCGCTTTCCGCTGGTTGACAGGCGTTCATCTCCGCAAGATCATGTGGGTGGCCCGATTTCATGGGGCCATCTGCCACATGGCTACAAGATGTGGTTGATTTCTCCCCTGCGGGCCTGTATTTCTGCCCGCACAGGTGCATGGACGCGGTAATGCATGACTGACGCGCGAGGCTCGGGAGCGGTGGCTGCCGGGCCTCGTCTCATTTGCGGGTCATTCGCGGGTCATTCGCGGGTCATTTGCCGGGGATCGTTCGCGGGGCTGATGCTCGGGAAATATTCGTGAATGCGGCACGGGAAAAGGCGCCAGGTGCTCAGACGCGGTCTTCGCATTGTGCCTTGCGGCACATCCTGACGCCTTCCCGAGCTCTGCCCCGAAGGGCTTTGCCCGAATGCTCCGGCTCCGAAGAGCCTTCGCCATTGCTTCCGGCCCGAAGGCCATCGGCAACCGCTCCGGCCTTTTCGGGAGACTGCCCTGATCGCCGAATTCTGTGAATTCCGCACGATCCGGCTGGCTTCCCTAGGGGCCTTTCCGGCGTTCCGGTTCCGAAGAACCTTTCTGCCGATCCGGCCCCGAGGCCTTTGCGTCCGCTCGGTTTCCGAAGATCCCTTGCGGTGAAATGAGATTGGCAGACTCTCCCGAGTCGGGCAAGGGGGGAACAGGGGTAGCGGCGAAATTTCTTGTGGACAAGCCTTTGGATTTGCTGGGGAAATCTTGTGGATATATCGGATTACCATTGCCCCGCAATGGTTTGCGGGGAGGCCTTCAGGTGGCCGCGAGTGGCGGGAAACCGCCAGTATGGTGCCGGCTTCGCGCGCGCGTGTATTGGCCTGAGCGAAGCGGCTCTTGTCAAGGGGCCGCAGCGTCGCGAGAGGATGTGGGGGACGCTCAGAGAAAACTCTGGGGATCGATATCGATCACCAGGCGGATACTGCGGGGGGTGGGATGCCTTGCGAGCCATTTGCGAAGCGCGGCCTGGAGCGGCACCCCGCGCGGCGCCTTGACCAGCATCCGCACCCGGTGCCGGCCGCGGATGCGGGCGATCGGAGCCGGGGCGGGGCCATAGACACGCGCGCCGATTTCGCGCAAGGGGGCATCGTCGCGCGCAAGGGCGTTGCCATGGGCGAAGGCCGGCTCGGCCTCGGGGGCGGAAAGGATGAGGGCCGCGAGCCGACCGAATGGCGGCATCCCTGCGGCTTCCCGTGCCCGGGCCTCGGCCTGCCAGAAGGCCTCTTCATCGCCGGTCAGGATGGCGGCGAGCACCGGGTGCTCGGGCTGGTATGTCTGCAGCAAGGCCTCGCCCGGGCGCTCGGCCGCGCGCCCGGCGCGCCCGGCCACCTGGCGCATCAGCTGGAAGCTGCGCTCGCCGGCGCGCAGATCCGAGCCGTGCAGGCCGAGATCGGCATCGATCACCCCGACGAGCGTGAGCCGCGGGAAATTGTGCCCCTTGGCGACGATCTGCGTGCCGATGATGATATCGGCCCCGCCGGCGGCGATCTCGGCGATATGTGCCTTGAGCGCCCGGGCGGAGGCGAAGAGATCGGAGGAAAGCACGGTGACGCGCGCCTCGGGCCAGAGCGCCGCCGCTTCCTCCGCCAGCCGCTCCACCCCGGGCCCCACCGGCGCGAGCCGCCCTTCCGCCTTGCAGGAGGGGCAGGCTCGCGGGATCGGACGGCTTTCGCCGCACTGATGGCAGACAAGGCGCTTCAGGAAGCGGTGCTCGACAAGGCGGGCATCGCAATGATCGCAGCCGATCTGCTGGCCGCAGGCCCGGCAGAGTGTGGCCGGCGCATAGCCGCGGCGGTTGAGAAACAGGAGCGATTGCTCCCCGGCCCCGAGGCGCGTGGCTACGGCCTGCTGGAGCGTCGGCGATATCCATTGCCCGGAGGGGAGATCCTCGCCGCGCATGTCGATCGCGCGCATTTCGGGCAGGGTGGCGGTGCCGATCCGGCTGGTGAGATCGAGGCGGCGATATTTGCCCGCGCGCGCATTGGCCCAGCTTTCGAGGCTCGGCGTGGCCGAGGCCAGCACCACCTGCGCGCCGCACAGGCTGGCGCGCAGCACGGCCATGTCGCGCGCATGGTAGATCACGCCTTCCTCCTGCTTGTAGGAGGGATCGTGCTCTTCATCGACAACGATCAGCCCGAGATCGCGAAACGGCAGGAACAGCGCCGAGCGCGCGCCCACGACGAGCTGCACCCCGCCTTCCCCCGCCATCCGCCACAGCCGCCGCCGCCCGGTATGGGTGACGCCGGAATGCCACTCGCCGGGCGCCGCGCCGAAACGCGCGCGCACGCGTTCGAGGAATTCGCCCGTGAGCGCGATTTCCGGCAGCAGCACCAGCGCCTGGCGCCCCTTGCGCAGGGCTTCGGCCACCGCTTCGAGATAGACTTCCGTCTTCCCCGATCCGGTGACGCCCTTCAGCAGCGTGGTGCCGTATCGCGCGGCGGCGATGCCCTCCCTGAGTGCCGCGGCCGCCCTTTCCTGCTCGGGTGTCAGGGTGAGCCCCGGCCGGGCGGGATCAAGCGGCGGGAAGGGCTGATCGCGCGGCGCCAGCTCTTCGCGCAGGGCACCGAGCTTCGCCAGCCCCTTGATCACGGAGGGGCTGACATCGGCCATGCGGGCAAGCTCGCCGAGGGTGAAGGCAAGCCCGCCGTATTCCTCGAGCACTTCGAGAACGCGCCTTCGCGCCGGGGTCAGGCGCTCGGGGCGGGCCTTGCCGGGGCGGTAGATCTTCAGCTGCTTTGCGCCGTCAAGAAGCCCCGGCGCGCGGGTGGCAAGGCGCAGCATCGCCGGAAGGGGGGTCATTGTGTAATCGGCGGCGCGGATCAGGAATTCGCGCATTTCCGGGCGCATGGGCGCCACATCGAGCACCCGCGAGACCGCACGCAGCTTCGCCGCCGGAAAATCGCCGCTCCCCGGCCCCCAGATCACCCCCATCACCCGGCGCGGCCCGAGCGGCACCTCGACGAAGGCGCCTTCGATCGCGCCGCCCTCCGGCGCCCGGTAATCGAGCAGGCGATCGAGCGGCTCTGCCGTCAGCACGCCGAGCCGCTCGCCCTCGCGGAAGAAGCGCGGCCCGCTCACGGGCAAGCCCCGGCTTCATTTTCCGGTTCATCCCGGCGGGGGCATGGGATA
>JALVEX010000013.1 GCA_027030435.1 Paracoccaceae bacterium | reverse complement strand
CGGATCCCTTCCTGAGCGCCGATGAACGCCCCGAGAAATGCGGGGCCGTGGTGGTTGTCCACTGGCCCTATCACGTGATCGCCATTGAAGAAGCCGAATATCGCCATGCCCTCGGTGAGAACAGGCCGCTCAGCCGATGAAGAACCCGCCTTCACGCTCTTTGCTCATATAACCGGCCTGGCGGTAATCCTCCTGTGGTTAACGCGGCATTAACCAATGACGTCCAGATTGGTGCCATTCATGCAGCAATCGCGGTATCCCATATGCAGGCACCGTCGCCCCTCGCACTCATCCTCACATTTGGGATCTCCCTCATCGCGGCGCTTCTGGCGCTCTGGATCGCGCCCCGCTGGCGGCCAGGGCGAATGCACAGGCGAACCGCGCCGGAGCATGAGGAAGAAACGGTCTTCCTCCTTGATGGCGAAGATCTGGTGGACGCCACGGCACCGGCCCGGCAATTCCTTGAGGCGGCCGAGCCCAAGGGCAGCGATCGGGCACGTCTGCTGGCCCTTCTCCTGCCGCGTTATCCCGAACTTGGCGAAGCTCTCTCCAATTTGTCGGGTGAGGGGCAGCGCATTTTCCTGCCCTCGGACGAACAGGAGGGAGAAAGGCTCATTGTACAATGGTGGGATCGCTACATCCGCATAAGGCTTGAAAGCCCAAGTGAGCGGCACAAGCCGGCCCGGATCGACAGGATCAGCCTCGATGCACTCGAGCGCGAGCTTGGTATCCTGCGCAAGACGGCCGAACTTGCCCCCTACCTCGTCTGGCATGAAACATCCGACGGCCGCATCACATGGGCAAATCGCGCCTACCTCGAAACGGCGCGTGAGCTGGCCCCGGAAAAGGGCGCACCAGGCGCATGGCCACCGCACCGTATCTTTCCTTCTCTGAGCGCCCTCCCGGACAGGGATTGCCTGAAATCGCGGCGCGTATCGGCAGGCGGCGAGGGTGAGAAACGGCGCTGGTTCGAATGCTCTTCCTGTTCGATGGGCGATGGGCTGATGTTTTTCGCGGTTCCGGCCGACGCCCTTGTCAGAGCCGAGAACGCGCTGCAGAATTTCATCCAGACCCTCTCGCTCACCTTCGCCCATCTGCCGACCGGGCTGGCGATCTTCGATCGCAAGCGCCAGCTGACACTTTTCAATCCGGCACTTACCGATCTGTTCGGCCTTCCGGTGGATTTCCTCAGCGCCCGCCCCACCTTGAATGCCTTTCTGAATCGGCTGCGCGAAAAGCAGATGATCCCGGAGCCGAAGGATTTCAAAGGCTGGCGCCAACAGATGGAAGATCTCGAAACAAAGGCCGTGAATGGCACATATGAGGAAATATGGAATCTTCCCGGCAACAAGACCTACAAGATCATCGGCCGCCCGCATCCCGATGGCGCCGTGGCTTTTCTGTTTGAAGACATCAGCACCGAGGTTTCCCATACGCGCCGCTTTATCAGCCAGATCGAAACCGATCAGGCCGTGTTTGACAGCCTGGACGAGGCCATAGCGGTATTTGCCCCCGACGGCACCCTCACCACATCCAACGCCGCCTACGCAAGGCTGTGGGGCGTCGATCCCGCTTCCGCCTTTGGCGATATGCGTTTTTCCGATGCAATGCAGCATTGGCGGAAAGCGAGCGGCGCTGATCCCTCGGATCCGGGCGCCTGGGAGCGGATGCAATCCTTTTTCACACATCATGGAAACCGCGAGAAGCAGACGGGCGCCATTGCGCTGCAGGATGGACGCCGGCTGCTCTTTCGCCTCATGCCGCTCCCCGGGGGCATGGGCCTGATCGGCTTTCGCGAAATCACGGCCGATCCCGGGCCGGGCGGGATTCGCGGGAAGATCCCCTGGGCCGCGCGCAAGGTAAGGGCATGAGGCGGTGGTGATGATCGGGGCAAGGGAGGGTTGCCCCTCCGCATGACTGCGATAAAGTCGCTTTCATCATGGCGGAAAACACGCGAACCATAGAGACAAAAAGCCCCGAGCAGACAGCCGCCCTTGCAAGAAGGCTTGCCCCGCAGTTCGGGGCAGGGGATGTGGTCTGCCTTGAAGGGCCGATCGGCGCTGGGAAAACCCATTTCGCGCGCACGCTCATCAATGCGCGCCTTCCCCATCCAGAGGATATCCCCTCTCCCACTTTCACCCTCGTGCAGCAATACGAAGCACCGGATCTCGAAATCTGGCATTGCGATCTCTATCGCCTCACCCATCCTGATGAAGCGCTCGAGCTCGGCCTCGAAGAAGCCTTCGAAACCGCATTCTGCCTCGTTGAGTGGCCGAAAATGCTTGCCGGCCTCCTTCCGCCCGATGTGCTCACCATAGGGTTTGAGCCCGGAGATGCACCTGAGAGGCGCCGCATCACGTTTTCTTCCGATTCCGAAAGGTGGCGGGAGCTGTTGGAGAAGCTCGGATGAATGGCCTGTCAAGGGCAAGCACGCGGAGGAATACCCCGCTGGAAACCTTCCTTGAGGGCACCGGCTGGGAGAATGCGCGCTGCGAGCCCCTCGCCGGAGACGCCTCTGCCCGGCGCTATTTCCGCATGACCCGCCCCGGGATGGGCCAGAGCGAAAAGGAGCGAACAGCCATCCTGATGGATGCCGGAAGGGGCGCGGCACGGCAGGTTCGGGCCTTTGCCCGCATCGCCGATCATCTGCGCGGCATCGGCCTCAGCGCGCCCCGGATATTCGCGCGGGATGAAATCCTCGGGCTGATGCTACTCGAGGATCTGGGCGATGCCCTGTTCCCCCGCGTTCTGAAACATGCCCCCGAGCAGGAAACCATGCTCTATGAAAGGGCTGCCGAAGCCCTGATATGCCTCCAGGCCGCCCCGCCGCCACCTGGCCTCACGGATTATTCGCCCTCCGCCATGGCAGGTGCCATCGCGCCTCTGTTCAACTGGTATCTCAGGGGCGCCGGAGCAGGCGATCGCTCGGCCCGTAGGGCCTGCACGGAGACTCTCGAAGAAATCCTGTCATCGCCCGCCATTGAAGCCAGCGGGCTGGCGCTGCGCGATTTTCACGGCGAAAATCTCCTGTGGCTGGAAGATCGCGAAGGGCCTGCCGCAATCGGCCTTCTGGATTTCCAGGATGCGTTGATCGCCCACCCGGCCTACGACCTCGTTTCCCTCCTCGAGGACGCACGCCGCGATGTGAGCGCTGAAGCAAGCACGGCGGCAATACGCCGCTTTGCCGAGCTTGGCGGATATGATGAAGCCTCCCTCTCATCGGATCTCCATGCCCAGGGTGCCCAGCGCAACCTGCGCATTCTGGGCGTTTTCGCCCGCCTTTGCCTGAAAGCCGGCAAACCGGCCTATCTGCGCCTGATGCCGCGGGTCTGGCAGCATCTGATGCGCGATCTCTCCCATCCCCGGCTCGCGCCCCTCGGATCGGTCATCATGAGAGCAATCCCCGCACCAACAGACGAAATCCTGAAAAAGATGCAAGCCGCATGCCCCGCAAGCCCGATTCAGTGATGATCTTTGCAGCCGGGTTCGGCACGCGAATGGGTGCGCTCACGCGATCCCGCCCCAAGCCGCTGATCGAAGTGCTCGGGCGCCCCCTCATTGATCATGCGCTCCAGATCGCCAACGGCGCCGGCATCGATAATATCGTCGTCAATACCCATTACCGCCATGAGATGCTGGCACGCCACCTCGCCGGGCGGAACATCAGGATATCGCACGAACCGCGGCAAATCCTGGAAACAGGGGGTGGCCTGCGCCACGCATTGCCGCTCCTTGGCAAGGGGCCGGTATTTACCCTCAACAGCGATGCCCTCTGGGATGGGCCAAACCCTCTCGAGGCGCTTCGTGCTTCCTGGGATCCCCGGCGTATGGATGCCCTTCTGATGCTGGTCCCGAAGGCCCGTGCGCTCGGGCACAAGGGAAAGGGCGATTTTCTCTCCGATGACGAAGGGAGGCTCACCCGCGGGCCGGGGCATGTCTTTACCGGGGCGCAGATCATGAAAACGGATCTCCTCGCCGATATCCCCCATGAGAGCTTCTCGCTCAATCTTGCCTGGGATCGGATGCTTGCCAGGGGGCGCCTTTTCGGCCTGGAATATCAGGGGCGCTGGTGTGATGTGGGCCATCCCGAGGCCCTGAGGCGCGCCGAGCACGAATTTGCCCATGTTGCAGGAGGCGCAAGCGATGGCTGACCGGAAACAGAAAGCCAGGCTCTTTGCCCTTCCGCCGGGAGTCGATTACCCGGCCGCCTTCGTGCGGGGCGTTCTGGCGCGGTTTGGCACGGATGATCCCGCCGATCTTGCGCGCATCCAGATCCATGTGAACAGCCGCCGGATGCAGCGCCGCATCATGGACCTGCTGGCAGAGGATTCCCCCCGGCTGCTGCCGCGCGTGGATGTGATCACCGATATCGGGGCAAAGGCGATCCTGCCCGATCTGCCGCCGCCCGCTTCCCCTCTGCGCCGCCGCCTCGAGCTCACGCGCCTGGTGGAACGGCTGATCGAGAAGGAGCCCGATCTCGCCCCCCGCGCCGCGGCCTTCGATCTGGCCGAGAGCCTGGCCGCGCTGATGGAGGAAATGCACGGCGAAGGGATCACGCCCGATGCGCTCGAGGCGCTGGATGTGGGGGATCAATCCGGCCATTGGCAGAGATCGCTGCGCTTCCTCCTGCTCGTGCAGCGCTTTTTCGCTGCCGATGCGGAGCCGGATAGCGAGCTGCGCCAGCGCAGGGCCATCGAGCACCTGATCCGGGAGTGGCAGCAAAACCCGCCCGAGCATCCGGTGCTCATTGCCGGCTCGACAGGCTCACGCGGCACGACCCGCATGCTGATGGAAGCCGTGGCCCGCCTTGAGCATGGGTTCGTCGTGCTGCCGGGCTTCGATTTCGATCTTCCTCCTGCGGTTTGGGAGCGGCTCGATGACGGCCTGAACAGCCAGGATCATCCGCAATACCGCTTCCGCGCCCTGATGCGCGGCCTTGGCCTTGCCCCGGGCGAAATCGCTCATTGGGAAGGGTCTGCCGCCCCACCCGCGCCTGCGCGCAACCGGCTCGTTTCCCTCGCCCTGCGCCCGGCGCCGGTTACGGATGCCTGGATGGAAGAGGGCCCCGCCCTTGCCGATCTCCCCGAAGCCTGCGCCGGCCTCACTCTGCTCGAGGCTCCTGCGCCCCGTCAGGAGGCGCTCGCCATCGCCCTCAAGCTGCGCGAATGCGCCGAGACGGGGCGCACGGCCGCCCTCATAACCCCCGATCGCACCCTGACCCGGCGCGTAACCGCTCTTCTTGATCGCTGGGGGATAGAGCCGGACGACAGCGCCGGCCAGCCCCTCGCCCTTTCCCCGCCCGGGCGCTTTCTGCGCCAGGTTGCGGCTCTGTTCGGGCAGAAAATCACCGCGGAGCGCCTGCTCGCCCTGCTGAAACACCCGCTCGCGGCCAGCGGCAGCGAGGCGCGAGGCAAGCATCTCATGTGGAGTCGCGAGCTTGAGCTGCACCTGCGCCGCCACGGCCCGGCCTTTCCCGATCGTGCCAGCCTTGTCCGCTGGGCGAGGGAGAGCATCAAGGAGCACCATGACGGCAAGGATGATGGCCGCCTTGCCTGGGCCGAGTGGCTCGGAAGCCTGCTTGAGGGCCTTGACGATCGCCCGTCTCTGCCGCTGGCAGATCACACCCGCCGCCATATCGCACTGGCCGAGGCTCTGGCCGCCGGCAACGGAGGCGAAGGCAGCGGCGAACTGTGGCTGAAGCGGGCGGGAGAGGCCGCACGGCTGGCGGTTGATGAATTGCGGCGTGAAGCCGAACACGGAGGCGAAATGCATCCCGGCGAATACGCGCATCTGTTTGACAGGATCATGCGGGCCGCCGAGGTGCGCGATCCTCTGCGCCCGCATCCGGGGATCATGATATGGGGCACGATCGAGGCCCG
>JALVEX010000012.1 GCA_027030435.1 Paracoccaceae bacterium | reverse complement strand
TCTCGGCCTGCGCGCGCGCGGCGGGCGCGAGGCGCGGATAACCGGCCTTGCGGTGGACAGCCGCGAGGTGAAGCCCGGCAATCTCTTCGCCGCTCTCCCGGGCGCGCGGATGCACGGGGGCGAATTCATCCCCTACGCGCTGCGGATGGGCGCGGCGACGGTGCTGACGGATCGCGCCGGGGCGGAAATGGCCGCCGGGGCGCTCGATGCCGCCGGCGTGCCGGTGGTGATCGCCGAGGATCCCCGCCAGGCGCTGGCTTACGCGGCCGCGCTCTGGTTCGGCGTTCAGCCCGGGCATGTGGTGGCCGTCACCGGCACCAATGGCAAGACGAGCGTTGCCACATTCACCCGCCAGCTCTGGGAGGAAATGGGGCTTGCGGCCTGCAATTTCGGCACCACGGGTGTCGAAGGGGCCTTCAGCGCGCCCCTCTCCCATACCACGCCCGAGCCGATCACCCTCCATCGCCTTCTGGCCGAAATGGCCGGGCAGGGGGTGACGCATGTGGCCATGGAGGCCTCCTCCCACGGGCTCGATCAGCGCCGGCTCGATGGCGTGCGGCTGATGGCCGGGGCGTTTACCAATTTCAGCCAGGATCACCTCGATTACCACGCTGATTTCGATGAGTATTTCGCCGCCAAGGCGGGGCTTTTTTCGCGCGTGCTGCCCGAGGGCGCGGGGGCGGTGATCAATCTCGATGATCCGCGCGGCGACGAGATGGCGGAAATCGCCCGCGCCCGGGGCCTGCGCCTCCTGACCGCGGGCCACCACCCGCAGGCCGATCTGCGCCTCGAGGCGCAGCGCTTCGATGCCACCGGGCAGGAGCTGCGTTTTTCCTGGCGGGGGCGGGCGCGCCAGCTGCGCCTCGATCTGATCGGCGGCTTTCAGGCGGAAAATGCGCTCATCGCCGCAGGGCTGGCGATTGCCGCCGGCGGCGATCCGGGCGAAGTGTTTGACAGCCTCCCCGCGCTCACCACCGTGCGCGGGCGCATGCAGCTGGCCGCCACCCGGGCCAATGGCGCGGCGGTGTTCGTCGATTACGCCCACACGCCCGATGCCGTCGCGAGCGCGCTTCAGGCGCTGCGCCCGCATGTGATGGGGCGCATCGTGGTGGTGCTCGGGGCGGGCGGGGATCGCGATGCCTCCAAGCGCGCGCTGATGGGCGCTGCGGCGGCGCAACATGCCGATGTTGTCTTCGTCACCGACGACAACCCCCGCAGCGAGGATCCCGCCGCCATCCGCGCCATGGTGATGCAGGGCGCGCCCGAGGCAACCGAGGTGGCCGACCGCGCCGAGGCGATCCTGCGGGGCGTGGATGCGCTGGGGCCCGGAGATGCGCTGCTGATCGCCGGCAAGGGGCATGAAACCGGACAGATCATCGGCGATGTGGTGCTGCCCTTTGACGATGCGGAGCAGGCGAGCGTTGCCGTGGCGGCGCTCGAGGGGCGGCTGGCATGAGCGCGCGGCTCTGGACATCCGACCAGGCCGCCGCCGCCACGGGGGGGCGCCTCGAAGGCCCCGCATGGGAGGCGACAGGCGTTTCCATCGATACCCGCACCCTTGCCCCCGGCGATCTCTTCGTGGCGCTCGAGGATCAGCGCGATGGCCATGATTTCGTGGCCGATGCGCTGGCGAAGGGGGGCGCGGCGGCGCTGGTTTCGCGCCGCCCCGAGGGGCTTCCCGCCGAGGCGCCGCTCCTGGTGGTGCCTGATGTGCTGAAGGGGCTCGGGGATCTCGCCCGCGTCGCGCGCGCGCGCAGCCGCGCACGGGTGGTGGCGATCACCGGCTCGGTGGGCAAGACCTCCACCAAGGAGATGCTGCGCGCCGCCCTTGCGGGCCAGGGCCGGGTGCATGCGGCCGAAGCGAGCTACAACAATCACTGGGGCGTGCCGCTCACGCTCGCGCGCCTCGCGGAAGACGCCGATTTCGCGGTGATCGAGATCGGCATGAATCACCCCGGCGAGATTGCGCCGCTTGCCCGCCTCGCGCGCCCGCATGTGGGGCTGATCACCACCATCGCGCCGGCGCATATGGAGGCCTTTGCCGGGCTTGAAGATATCGCGCGCGAGAAGGCCTCTCTTTTCGAGGGGCTCGAGGCGGGCGGCACGGCGATCCTGCCCGGGGATCTTGCTGTGAGCCCGATCCTCGCCGCAGCAGCGCCCGGCACCCCTGAAACCTTCGGGCGGGGCGAAAGCTGCACCCACCGCCTGATCGAACTGGGGCTGGCAGAGGGCATGTGCTCGGTGCGCGCCGAAATCGGCGGCGAGGCGCTTTTCTATCGCGTCCAGAGCCCCGGCGCGCATTTCGCCGAGAATGCGCTCGGCGCGCTCGCCGCCGCCCGCGCGCTCGGGGCCGATCTCGCCCATGCGGTGCTCGGGCTTGGAAGCTGGCGCCCCCCCGAGGGGCGGGGGCGGGTGCGGCGCATCGCGCTTGATCCGGTGATGCCGGAGATGAGCTTCACGCTCATCGATGACGCCTTCAACGCCAATCCCGCCTCCATGGCCGCCGCGCTCGAGGTGCTGGCCGCGACGGCCCCGCGCGATGGCGTGGGGCGCATCGAGAGGGGCCGGCGGATCGCCATTCTCGGCGACATGCTGGAGCTTGGCTCCGGGGAGGAAGCCCTGCACGGCGCGCTGGCCGATCTCGGGGCGATGGACGCGGTGGATCTCGTCCATTGCGTCGGCCCGCGGATGCGCCGCCTTCACGCAAGGCTGCCGGCGCAAAAGCGCGGGCGATGGGTGGAAACGGCGGAAGAATTGTGCCAACAGGCGCATCAGCTCGTGGATGCGGGGGATGTGGTGCTGGTGAAGGGCTCGAAGGGCTCGCGGGTTTCGCGCGTGGCGGCGGCGCTTGCGGCGCTCGCACCCGCCGGCGTGCCGGATGATACCCCGGACGATGAAATGCAAGGAAGCGCGTAATGTTCTACTGGTTGGCCAGCCTTTCCGACGGCGGCGATTTCTTCAATCTCTTCCGCTACATCACCTTCCGCGCCGGGGGGGCGTTCTTCACCGCGCTCATGTTCGGCTTTCTCTTCGGCCGCCCGCTGATCGACCTCCTGCGCCGGCGCCAGCGAAACGGCCAGCCGATCCGCGAGGACGGCCCCGAAAGCCACCTCGTCACCAAGGCCGGCACGCCCACCATGGGCGGCGTGCTGATTCTGGGTGCGCTCATTTCTTCCACCCTGCTCTGGGCCAGGCTCGACAATCCCAACATCTGGATTCTCCTCTTCGTCACCATCGGCTTCGGCCTGATCGGCTTTGCCGATGATTACAGAAAGGTAAGCCGCAACAACACGAAGGGCGTTTCGGGCAGGCTGCGCATGGGGTTCGGCCTCGTGATCGCGCTGATCGCCGCCTGGTGGGCAGCGCAGATCCAGCCCGGGGAGCTGCGCCATCAGCTTGCGATTCCGGTCTTCAAGGATGTGCTGCTCGATCTCGGGCTCCTCTATTACCCCTTCGCCATGATCGTGATCGTCGGCGCCGCGAATGCCGTCAACCTGACCGACGGCCTCGACGGCCTCGCCATCATGCCGGCGATGATCGCCGCCGGCACGCTCGGCGTGATCGCCTATTTCGTGGGCAACAGGTTCTTCGCCGATTATCTCGGCGTGCATTACATCCCCGGCACCGGCGAGATCCTGATCTTCACCGCCGCCCTGATCGGCGGCGGGCTCGGATTTCTTTGGTATAACGCCCCGCCCGCAGCGGTGTTCATGGGCGATACCGGCTCGCTGGCGCTGGGCGGCGCGCTCGGCGCGATCGCGGTGCTCACCAAGCACGAGATCGTGCTGGCGATCGTGGGCGGGCTTTTCGTTGTCGAGGCGCTCAGCGTCATCATCCAGGTGCTCTATTACAAGCGCACCGGCAAGCGGGTGTTCCTGATGGCGCCGATCCACCACCATTTCGAGAAGAAGGGGTGGTCCGAGCCGCAGATCGTGATCCGCTTCTGGATCATCTCGCTCATCCTCGCCCTGATCGGGCTGGCCACGCTGAAGGTGCGCTAGGGTGATCGCGGCGCGCGGATACGAAGGCCGCAGGGTGGCGGTGCTGGGGCTCGGGCGTTCGGGGCTCTCGGCCGCTGCCGCGCTCAGGGCCGGAGGCGCCGAGGTGATCGCCTGGGATGACGGCGAAGAGGCGCGCGCGAAGGCCGCAGCCGCGGGCATCGAACTGGCCGATCTCGCCCGCCCCGGCGCCCTTGACGGCGTGGCGCTCCTGATCGTCTCGCCCGGCATCCCCCATCTCTACCCCGCCCCGCACCCCGCCGTGGAAGCGGCCATGCGCGCCGGCGTGCCGCTCGACAACGACATCGGCCTCTTCTTCCGCTCCTGGGCCACTCAGGGCTGGCACCGCTTCGCCACCGCGCCGCGCGTGATCGCCGTCACCGGCTCCAACGGCAAATCCACCACCGTCGCCCTCATCCACCACGTGCTGGAAGCGGCGGGGCGCCCGGCGCAGATGGCGGGCAATATCGGGCTTGGCGTGCTCGATGCCGAACCCGCCCATGACGGCGAAGTGCTGGTGCTCGAGCTTTCGAGCTATCAATGCGATCTCGCCCGCACCCTCACTCCCGATATCGCCGTCTTCACCAATCTCGCCGACGATCACCTCGATCGCCACGGCGGGCGGGGCGGCTATTTCGCCGCCAAGCGCCGGCTGTTTGCCGAGGGCAGCCCCGATCGCGCGGTGATCGGGATCGACGAGCCCGAGGGAATGTTCCTCGCCAGCCAGATGGCCGAAGGCCCGCTCGACGATCAGGTGATACGCGTCTCATCGGGCCTGAAGCTCGGCGGCTTCGGCTGGTCGGTCTTCGCGCGCAGGGGCTTCCTTGCCGAATGGCGCAAGGGCCGGCAGATGGCCTCGATCGATCTGCGCCCGATGAAAGGGCTGCCGGGCGCCCACAACCACCAGAACGCCTGCGCCGCCTATGGCGCCCTGCGCGCGCTGGGCCTCGCGCCGAAGCAGATCGAGAAGGCTTTCCGGACCTTCCCCGGCCTGCCGCACCGCTGCCGGCACATCGGCGAGATCGGAGGCATTGCCTTCGTCAATGACAGCAAGGCCACCAATGCCGAAAGCGCCGCCCATGCCCTGCGCGCCTTTCCCCGCATCCGCTGGATCGCCGGCGGCGAGGGCAAGGCGGGCGGGATCGAGGCGCTCGCCGCCGATCTCGCCACTGTCGAGAAGGCTTATCTGATCGGCCGCGATGCCCCCCGCTTCGCCGCCACGCTGGCAGAGCAGGGGATCGCCCATGAGATCAGCGGCACGCTGGAAAAAGCCTTCGCCAGCGCCATCGCCGATGCCAACCCGGGCGATACCGTGCTCCTCGCCCCCGCCGCCGCGAGCTTCGATCAGTTCGAAAGCTTCGAGGCGCGCGGCGAGGCCTTCGAGCGCCTGGTGCGGGAACTGGCCGAAAAACCGGGCTGAGCGGCGCTCGCACCGGGCCACATCACTGGTCCGAAAATATCCCCGCCGGAGGCATGAAATCTCCTGCCCCAGGCCCCCGGGCAACACCGCGTTTTCGCCCTAGCGCAAAAGGCGCAATCGCGCTAAACTGCCCGAAGACCCGGAAAACCGGGCGCCGGTGGGGTCAATGCGCCTCACCGCAAGGAATGTGAGGCAGTAGCAGGTATACCCATGACGGAAATGGTCTATGGCACGGTGCGCGCGCGCGAGGGCGAACCGATCCTTTCGCGCTGGTGGCGCACGGTTGACGGCTGGACGCTCTCGAGCATTTTCGCCCTGTTCGCGATCGGCATCCTTCTGGGGCTCGCCGCATCGCCTCCCCTGGCGGCGAAAAACGGCCTTGCGCCGTTCCATTACGTGGAGCGCCAGGCGCTGTTCGGCGGGCTGGCGCTTCTGGTGATGCTGGTGTTTTCGATGATGGGCCCGCGCACCGTGCGCCGCCTCGGCGTGCTCGGCTTTCTCTTCGCCTTCGCCGCGCTGTTGCTGCTGCCCCTCTTCGGCACCGATTTCGGCAAGGGGGCGGTGCGCTGGTACAGCCTCGGCTTCGCATCTCTCCAGCCCTCGGAATTCCTGAAACCCGGCTTCATCGTCACCGCCGCCTGGCTGATCGCCGCCGGGCTCGAGATCAACGGCCCGCCGGGCAAGACCTATTCGCTCCTGCTGGCCGCGATCATCGTGCTCATGCTGGCCCTTCAGCCTGATTTCGGCCAGGCGGCGCTCATCCTTTTCGGCTGGGGGATCATGTATTTCGTGGCCGGCGCGCCTTTCCTGCTGCTGTTTTCCATCGCCGGGCTGGTGGTGGCCGGGGGGATGATCGCCTACGGCAATTCCGAACATTTCGCGCGCCGCATCGATGGCTTCCTCTCCTCCGAAATCGATCCCACCACCCAGATCGGCTATGCGACCAACGCGATCCGCGAGGGCGGGCTGTTCGGCGTCGGCGTGGGGGAGGGGCGGGTCAAGTGGTCGCTTCCCGATGCGCATACGGATTTCATCATCGCCGTGGCGGCGGAGGAATACGGGATGATCCTCGTCGGCCTCATCATCTTCCTCTATGTGGTGATCGTGCTGCGCTCGCTGTGGCGGCTGATGCGCGAGCGAGATCCCTTCATCAAGCTCGCCGGCACCGGGCTGGTGACGGTCTTCGCCATCCAGGCGATCATCAACATGGGGGTGGCCGTGCGCCTCCTGCCCTCCAAGGGGATGACGCTGCCCTTCATCAGCTATGGCGGCTCATCGCTGATCGCCACCGGAATTGCCGCAGGCATGCTGCTGGCGCTTACGCGCACGCGCCCGCAGGGCGAGCTGGTGGATCACTTCCGCCCCCGTGGCCCGCAGGCAAGGCGCTGAAGATGCGGCGGGAAGAAGGAAAGCCGCTTCTTCTGATCGCCGCCGGCGGCACCGGGGGGCACATGTTTCCCGCCCAGGCGCTGGCGGAGGCGATGCTGCGAAAGGGCTGGCGGGTGAAGCTTTCGACGGATGCGCGCGGCGCGCGCTACACCGGCGGGTTTCCCCATGTGGTGGAGATCGAGGAAATCCCCTCCGCCACCTTCGCGCGCGGCGGCGCGTGGGCAAAGGCGATGGTGCCCTTGCGCATCGGGGCCGGCACCCTGAAGGCGGCGCTCGCCATGCTGCGCGATCGCCCCGCCGTGGTGGTGGGTTTCGGCGGCTATCCCACGATCCCCGCTCTCGCCGCCGCAACGCTCCTGCGCCTCCCCCGCATGATCCATGAGCAGAACGGCGTGCTCGGGCGCGTCAACCGCCTTTTCGCGCGCCGGGTGCACAAGGTGGCCTGCGGCAGCTGGCCCACCGATCTGCCCGAGGGCGCGGAGGCGGTCTTCACCGGCAATCCGGTGCGCGCGGCGATCCTCAAGCGCGCCGGCGCGGCCTATATCGCGCCGGGGGATTACCCGATGTCGCTCTTGGTGATGGGCGGCTCGCAGGGCGCGCGCATCCTCTCCGATACCGTGCCCGCCGCGCTCGCCGCCCTGCCCGAGGGCCTGCGCGCGCATCTCAACGTGGCCCACCAGGCGCGCGCGGAGGATCTCGAGCGCGTCACCGCCGCCTATACGGCCGCCGGCATCAAGGCCGAGGTGGAGCCCTTTTTCCATGACGTGCCCCGCCGCCTCAGCGAGGCCCAGCTGGTGATCAGCCGCGCCGGCGCCTCCTCGGTGGCCGATATATCGGTGATCGGGCGCCCCGCGATCCTCATTCCCTTCGCCGCCGCCACCGGCGATCACCAGACGGCCAACGCCCGCCGCCTCGTGGAGGCCGGGGCCGCGATCCTGATCCCTGAATCAAGGCTCACCCCCGAAACGCTCGCGGCACAGGTGCAGATGGTGCTCACCAATCCCGAAGCCGCCCGTCAGATGGCCGCCGCGGCCTTGAGCACCGGCGTGCCCGATGCTACGGAGCGCCTCGTGGCGCTGGTCGGGGAACTGGCCGGCGCAGAGAACGCCCCCGGGGGCGCCCCCCGCAACGGCGAAGGAAAGAGCGCATGAGCCCGCAGACAAAGCTCCCCCTCGAGATGGGGCCGATCCATTTCGTGGGCATCGGCGGCATCGGCATGTCGGGGATCGCCGAGGTGCTGCTCGAGCACGGCTACCGGGTGCAGGGCTCGGATCTGAAGGCAAGCGCGATCACGAAGCGGCTCGAGGAGCGGGGCGCGAAGGTGTTCGTCGGCCAGCGGGCGGAAAATCTCGAGGGCGCGGAGGTGGTGGTGATCTCGTCTGCGATCAAGCCCGGCAATGCCGAGCTTGACGCCGCGCGCGCGCAGGGCCTGCCCGTGGTGCGGCGCGCCGAGATGCTGGCCGAGCTGATGCGGCTCAAATCCAACATCGCCGTCGCCGGCACCCACGGCAAGACGACGACGACAACCCTCGTCGCCACCCTCCTCGATGGCGGCGGGCTTGATCCCACGGTGATCAACGGCGGCATCATCCATGCCTATGGCTCCAACGCGCGCATGGGCGCGGGCGAATGGATGGTGGTGGAGGCCGACGAGAGCGACGGCACCTTCAACCGCCTCCCCGCCACCATCGCCATCGTCACCAATATCGATCCCGAGCATCTCGATCACTGGGGCGATTTCGATGCGCTGCGCGAGGGCTTCCATCAGTTCGTTTCCAACATCCCCTTCTATGGCATCGCGATCTGCAACACCGATCACGCCGAGGTGCAGGCGCTGGTGGGGCGGATCACCGATCGCCGGGTGGTGACCTACGGCTTCAACGCCCAGGCCGATGTGCGGGCCGAGAACCTGACTTACGAAAACGGCATCGCCCGGTTCGATGTGGTGCTTCAGGGCGAGGGGGCGCGGATCGGGGGCTGCACCCTGCCCATGCCCGGCGCGCACAACGTTTCCAATGCGCTCGCCGCCGTGGCCGTGGCGCGCCATCTGGGCGTTTCGCATGACGACATCCGCAAGAGCCTCGCGGGCTTTGGCGGGGTCAACCGCCGCTTCACCCGGGTGGGCGAGGTGAACGGCATCACCATCATCGATGATTACGGCCATCACCCGGTGGAAATCGCCGCGGTGCTGAAGGCCGCGCGCCAGGCCACGGGGGGGCGGGTGATCGCCATCCACCAGCCGCATCGCTACTCGCGCCTCCACTCCCTCTTCGAGGATTTCTGCACCGCCTTCAACGATGCCGACGTGGTGGGCATCGCCGATGTCTATGCCGCCGGCGAAGCGCCGATCGAAGGCGCGAGCCGGGATGATCTGGTGGCGGGGCTCGTGAGCCACGGCCACCGCCATGCCGTTGCGGTGGCAGACGAGGATGCGCTTTTAGATCTGGTCCGCTCCGAGGCGCGGGCGGGCGACATGATCGTCTGCCTCGGCGCCGGCACGATCAGCGCCTGGGCGCATGCCCTGGCCGGGCGGCTGAAGGGCTGAGATGGAACAGGCGGGAGCGGAACTCCAACGCGACATCGGCCTGCCTCTGCTGACGCTCTACGGCATCGGCATTATCATCGGCGCCGGTATCTACATCCTGATCGGCACTGTTGCAGAGCGCGCCGGCGTCTATGCGCCGCTCGCCTTCGTGCTGGCGGGGATCGTCGCCCTGCCCACGGCGCTGAGCTACGCCGAGCTTTCCTCGCGCGTGCCCGAAGCGGGCGGGGTGGCGGCCTATATCGAGAAGGGGATGGGGCTGCACCGGCTTTCCCTGCTGGTGGGGCTTTTCCTCGTGGTCAGCGGCATCTTTTCGGGAGCGGCCGTGCTGCGGGGGGGCGTGGGCTATCTCGCGGCGTTCATGGATGTGTCCGAGCCGCTGGCGATCATTGGCGTCGGGGCCTTGCTCATGGCGGTGGCGGTTGTCGGGGTGTTCGAGAGCCTGCTTGTGGCGGGGATCTTCACCCTGATCGAGGTGGCGGGGCTGGCCCTGGTGATCTGGGCGGGCTTTTCCGCCCCCGCGGTGATCGATATCGCCCATCTCCCGCCGCCCTTCTGGCCCGGCATCGGCGCAGGGGCAGCGCTTGCCTTCTTCGCCTATCTCGGCTTCGAGGACATGGTGAATCTCGCAGAGGAGACCCGCTCCGCCCGGCGCACCATGCCCCTTGCCATCGTTCTGGCGGTTGTCCTGACCTCGGTGCTTTATTTACTCGTCGCTGCCGCCGCCGTTCGTGCCGTGCCGGTGGGGGCGCTTGCCGGCAGCGGGAAGCCGCTGGTGCTCGTGTGGCAGGCGGGATTTGGCCATGACGGCCGCGCCCTGGCGCTGATTGCCGTCTTTTCCGCGCTCAATGGCGTTCTGGCGCAGATCATCATGGGATCGCGCCTGCTCTACGGGATGGGCCGCCACAGCCGGGCGCTCGCGGTATTCCACCGGGTTTCGCCGCGCCTGCGCACTCCGGTTTTCGCGATTCTGCTCGTCGGCGTGGCGCTGATTGCTGCCGCCCTTGCCCATGACGTGGCCGGACTCGCCAAATTGGCAACTTCAGTGCTTCTTGTTATCTTTACGGTTGTAAACATTTCGCTTATACGGATGAAGTGGCATCAGCCGGAAGCACCCTTCCGCGTGCCCGTATTTGTGCCGTGGCTCGGGGCTCTCTTTTCCCTGGCCGCACTTGTTGCTTCCTGGGGAGGGGCATGATGAGCACATCCCTGATCCTGGCCTGTATCTGGGTATTGGCTGCCGCGGGTGTCTCGCTCCTGCCGATCCGGCGGCAATACGCGCCCGGCATCGTGCTGCTGGCCGTGGCGCCGGCGCTGATCATATATCTGGCGATGCAGCATGATCCCTGGATCATCCTGGTATCCCTGGCGGTGCTGATCTCCATGTTCCGCCGCCCGCTCATGGTGCTGATCCGCCATCTGCGCCAGCGAAGGGGAGGGGAGCAGCCATGACGCTTTCGCTCTTCCTTGCCTTCCTGTGGATCATCGTCGCCAATATCTCGGCCATGCTCCCCTCGCGCGACAATTACTGGACCCGCGCCTATGTGCTGATCGCGTTCGGCGTGCCGCTCCTTGGCTATGTGACCTATGAAAACGGCCCCTGGTGGGGGCTTGCCTTCATGGCCGCCGGGGGCTCGGTTCTGCGCTGGCCGGTGATCTATCTCGGGCGCTGGCTGCGCCGCAAGATGCAGCACCGCGAGGGATGAGGCGGGCCAGGGCGGCAGGGGCCGGGGGCAGCCCCGGGGCGGGCGGGAGCCGGACCTTGGCCGCTGCTCAGCCCCCGCCGGTGTCTGTCAGGCGAAAGCGGGCCTTGCTGCTGATCTTATCCACCGCCTCGGCCCGCCCGCTTTCCATGAGGGCGAGGAGATGGGCCAGCACGTTGCGCTCGGCCATCGCCAGAAGCGCGGGCGGGGTATCCCTGTAGATCCGGGCCGTGATCTCGGCGGGCGTCAGCGGGCCGCCCCGCATGGCCTCCACGATCTGCGCTTCCCGCATTTCCCGGTGCGCGATCAGTTCACCGATGCGCTTGCGGGGATCGCGCACGGGCGCGCCATGCCCGGGGTAGAGGATGCGGTCCTCGCGGGTAAGCAGGCGGCGGCAGGAGGCCATGAAATGGGCGAGATTGCCATCGGGCGGCGAAACGAGGGATGAGGCCCAGCCCATCACGTGATCGCCGGTGAACAGGGCCCCGTTCCAGGAAAAACACATGTGATTGCCGAAATGGCCGGGCGTGTGCAGGGCGGTGATTTCCCAATCGGCGCCACGGACAACCTCGCCATCCGCCAGCCGGCGATCGGGGCGAAAACCGGCATCGACACCTTCTCCGCCCCCGATCCCGCCTTCCTTCGCCAGCGCCTCCATCAGCGGGCTGCGGCCCGCCGTGCTGTCACCGAAAGCGAGGACCGGCGCGCCGGCCTCTCGCGCCAGCGCCGGGGCGAGGCGTGAGTGATCCACATGGCTGTGGGTCACGAATACGGCTTCGATCGGCCTGCCGGCGGCCGCATCGAGGATGGCTTGCAGATGCGCATCATTCGCCGGCCCCGGATCGATCACCGCAAGGCTGCTTTCGCCAATAAGATAGGTGTTGGTGCCGTGGAGCGTCATCGGCGAGGGATTGGGCGCCAGCAGGCGGATCAGGCCCGGCTCCATCTCTTCGCGTTTCGCAGGCACTTCCCCGGGCGTCATCATCGCGCTTCCTATCCGCTTCGCTTCGCCATAGTGTTTTGCCATGAATTTTGCCTGGCTCAAGAAATATATGCCCAAGACCCTCTACGGGCGGGCGGCGCTGATCCTGCTGGTGCCGGTGGTCACGATCCAGCTTGTGGTTTCGATCGTGTTCATCCAGCGCCTCTACGAGGGCGTGACCCGGCAGATGACGGAAAACGTGCTGCTTGAGCTGAAGTTCATCCTTGAGCGGATCGAAGCGAGCCCCGATCTTGCCGCCGCGCGGCGCGAGATCGAAAGGATCGCGCCGCCGCTGGCGTTCGAAGTGAAGCTTCCCGCCGGGGAGCCTGTGGAGAACAGGCGCCATTTCTACGATCTCTCGGGCCGCGAGATGGCGGATGTGCTGAACGCGGGCCTGCCGGGCTTCAGGGCGGTGGATCTGGTGCAGAACGGCAGGCTGGTGAAACTTCTGGTTGCGACCCGCCACGGCGATATGGAGATCATCTTCTCGCGGCGCCGGGTTGCCGCTTCAAATCCGCATCAGCTGCTGGTGCTGATGGTGTTCACCAGCATGTTGATGACATTGATCGCCTATCTCTTCCTGCGCAATCAGCTGCGCCCGATCAAGCGGCTGGTGAAGGCTTCCGAGGCCTTCGGAAAGGGGGAGATCGTGCCCTACAGCCCCTCGGGGGCCATCGAGGTGCGCGCGGCGGGGGCCTCCTTTCTTGCCATGCGGGCGCGGATCGAGCGCCATATCGAGCAGCGCACGATGATGCTTTCGGGGGTGAGCCACGATCTGCGCACCCCCATCACCCGCCTGCGCCTCGGGCTTTCCATGCTCGAGGATTGCCCGGAGAAGGAGGATCTCCTGCGCGATGTCGAGGACATGGAGCGCCTGATCGAGGGTTTCCTCGATTTTGCCCGCGGCAATGCCGAGGACGATCCCGATGAAACGGATCCCGTGGCGCTGGTGCGCGGGGTTGTCGAGAAGGCCCGACGCGCGGGAGGCGATGTCATCCTTGCCGAGGTGGCGGGCGAGGCGGGGGGGGCAACGGCGCGGCTGCGGGCGAATGCGGTGGAAAGGGCGCTGCAGAACCTGATCGACAACGCCCTGCGTTACGGCAATCGCGCCGAAGTGCGTGTGACGCTCGGAGAGCGCAGCATCCGCATCACGATCGAGGATGACGGGCCGGGCATCCCCCCCGACATGCGCGAAAGGGCGATCCGCCCCTTCACGCGGCTCGAGCCCGCGCGCAATCAGGATCGCGGCACCGGCGTGGGGCTGGGGCTTGCCATCGCGGCCGATATCGCGCGCGCGCATGGGGGCAGCCTGAGGCTCACGGAGAGCGAGCGCCTCGGGGGGCTTCGCGTGGATCTGGTGTTTGCCCGATAGGGCGGAGATCATGGATTCGCGGCGGGCGGCAGGGAAAGCGGAAAATGGTAGGCCCGGAGGGATTTGAACCCCCAACCAAAGCGTTATGAGCGCTCTGCTCTGACCGTTGAGCTACGGGCCCGGCCTTGGCGCATCTGTAGCGATCGCGGCGAATGCGTCAAGTCATTTGCCCATGGGGGCCGTTTCATCTAGATTGGCCGGCAAGGGAAGGGACAGGCATGAAATCGATCGAATACGCGCTTTACATCCGCTTCACCATCATCTTTCTGCTGGTGACGGCCATCACCCTTGCCGCCAGCCATTTTCTGAGAGCCTACACGGGCTTCAGCCGCACCAGCATCCTGAGCTTCCTGCCCCTGTTCGTGGCGGCGCTTGATGCGGGCGCGGCCAGCTTCAGGAAGATGGGCCGTCGCCCCGAAACGCGCGAGATCTGGCGAATGGCGATCGGATTTTCGGTGATCGCCTTCCTGATCGGCATCGGGCTGGGCTTCCTGTTCATGGGCGCGGGGCTCATCGAGGCCTTCTCCAATCCGGCGATCCTGATGATGATGCTGGTTATGCTCGCTGTCCTGCTCGCTGGATCCTTCTTCTTCTTCCGCCTTGGCGCGAAGATCGGGGCGGATGCGGCCGCCTGAAGGCCCGGTATGGCACATGAGCGCATTGCCGCGCCCGGGGCTCGGGCACGGCTAAAGGCTGGACAGCGGGCAAGCGCCTTGATAGCCCGGCCCCAAAGCCGATCTGCCGAGCGAGGTTCAGATGACAGCACGTAAACCAGGCCTCACCTATGCCCAGGCCGGGGTGGACATCGACGCGGGCAATGCACTGGTGGAGCGCATAAAGCCCGCCGCCGCGCGCACCAATCGCCCGGGCGTGATGGCCGGGCTCGGCGGCTTCGGCGCGCTTTTCGATCTGAAGGCCGCGGGCTTCGAGGATCCGGTGCTGGTGGCGGCCACCGATGGCGTGGGCACCAAGCTCAGGATCGCCATCGATACCGGCCATGTTGATGGCGTGGGGGTGGATCTGGTGGCGATGTGCGTCAATGATCTCGTCTGCCAGGGGGCGGAGCCGCTGTTCTTCCTCGATTATTTCGCCACCGGCAGGCTCGAGGCGCAAACCGCCGCGCGCATCATCGAGAGCATCGCCGGGGCCTGCGCGCGCGCCGGCGCGGCGCTGATCGGTGGGGAGACGGCCGAGATGCCCGGCATGTATCCCCCCGGCGATTTCGATCTTGCGGGCTTTGCCGTGGGAGCGATGGAGCGGGGCCGGGCGCTGCCGGCGGATGTGGCGGAGGGGGATGTGATCCTCGGGCTCGCCTCCGACGGCATCCACTCGAACGGCTATTCCCTCGTGCGCCGGATCGTCGAGCGCGCCGGGCTTTCCTGGGCCGATCCCGCACCCTTCGCGCCCGTTCCCCTTGGCGAGGCGCTGCTCACGCCCACCCGCCTTTACGTGAAGCCCGCTCTGATGGCGCTCAGGGCCGGGGGCGTGCACGCGCTCGCCCATGTCACCGGCGGCGGGATCACGGAAAACCTGCCCCGCGTTCTTCCCGAAGGGCTCGGGGGCGAGATCGATCTTTCCGCCTGGGAGCTGCCGGCGGTTTTCGCCTGGCTTGCAGAAGAGGGCGGGCTCGATCAGGGCGAACTCCTCAAGACATTCAACGCCGGCATCGGCATGGCGCTGATCGTGGCGCCCGATCGCGCCGAAGCCCTCGCCGCGCTCCTCGCCGACGCGGGCGAAACGGTGCATGAGATCGGGCGGATCGTGCCCGGCGAGGGGATCGCCTACAGGGGCCGGCTCGCATGAAGAAGCGGGTCGCCATCCTGATCTCGGGCGGCGGCTCGAACATGGTGGCGCTCGTCAACAGCATGACGGGCGCTCATCCCGCCCGCCCGGTGCTGGTGCTTTCCAGCAACCCGGAGGCCGGCGGCCTCGAGAAGGCGCGCGATCTCGGGGTGGAAGCGAGCGCCATCGATCACCGCCCCTTCGGGCGCGATCGCGAGGCTTTCGAAGCGGCGCTCCATGCCCGCCTGATGGAGGCAAGGCCCGATATCCTCGCCCTGGCGGGCTTCATGCGTGTGCTCACGCCCTGGTTCATCGAAAGATGGCAGGGGCGGATGCTCAATATCCATCCCTCGCTGCTGCCCAGATACAAGGGGCTCGATACCCACGCCCGCGCCATCGCCGCCGGAGATCGCGAGGCCGGCTGCTCGGTGCATGAGGTCACGGCCGATCTCGATGGCGGGCCGGTGCTCGGCCAGGCCCGGGTGCCGATCCTGCCCGATGACACCCCCGAGAGCCTCGCCGAACGCGTTCTGGTGCAGGAGCATCGCCTCTATCCGATGGTGCTGGAACGCTTCGCCCGCGGCAATCGCACCCGCATCGATCTGCCCTGAGCCTTTCCTTTGGTCGCCTGATTGCCTAAGAGAGGCCGATCCCGCGAGAAAAACAGGGCCCAGGCATGAAGACACTCACAACCACGGAAGAATTGGCCGCATTCTGTGAAGAGGCCCGCAAGCATCCTTACGTGACGGTCGATACCGAATTCCTGCGCGAGCGCACCTATTATTCGAAGCTCTGCCTCGTGCAGCTTGCGATGCCCGGCGAGGGGGAGGAAGGGGCCGTTCTGGTGGATCCCCTGGCGGGGGGGCTTTCGCTCGAGCCGCTCCATGATCTCTTTCGTGATGAAAACGTGGTGAAGGTCTTTCACGCGGCGCGTCAGGATCTGGAGATCTTCCACAACGAGGCCGGGGTTCTGCCCCGCCCGCTGTTTGATACCCAGGTGGCGGCAATGGTCTGCGGCTTCGGGGATCAGGCGGGGTATGAAACGCTGGTGCGCAAGATCGCCCGCCAGTCGCTCGACAAGAGCTCGCGATTCACCGATTGGTCGCGCCGGCCCCTGAGCGATGCCCAGAAGGCCTATGCGCTCGGCGATGTCACCCATCTGCGGGTGATCTACGAGCATCTCGATCGCAAGCTCGAGGAAACCGGGCGGCGCAGGTGGGTGGAGGAGGAAATCGCCACCCTGCTCAATCCCGAAACCTACATCACCCGCCCCGAGGACGCCTGGAAACGGGTCAAGACCCGCACCAGTTCGCCCCGCTTCCTCGCCATCGTGCGCGAGCTTGCGCGCTTTCGCGAGGAATATGCGCAAAGGCGCAATATACCGCGCAACCGGGTGTTCAAGGATGAGGCGCTGCTGGAACTGGCCTCCACCAAACCGGGCAACATGCAGGAACTGGGCCGCTCGCGCCTCCTGATGCGCGAGGCGCGCAAGGGGGAGATCGCGGAAGGCATCCTCGCGGCGGTGAAGGCGGGGCTTGCGGCGGATACGTCCGATCTTCCCCGCCCGGATCGCCGCCGCGAGAAGCCGCAGGCCAATCCGGCGCTGATCGATCTCCTGCGCGTGCTGCTGAAGGCCAAGACGGAAAGTTCGGGCGTGGCGCAGAAGCTCATTGCCTCGGCCGCCGATCTCGAGGCCATTGCCGCGGGTGCGCGCGACGTGCCGGCGCTGAAGGGCTGGCGTCGCGATGTGTTCGGCGCGGAGGCGCTGAAGCTTTGCAATGGCGAAGTGGGCCTTCGGGTGAAGGGGCAGGATGTGGTGACGGTGCCCGTCGAGGGGTGAGGCCCCTGCCTGCCGCCCGCATGCCCTATTGCCCGGCAGCCCGCCCGGCGCGCTTGATCAGCGCCGGCTCACCATCTGATTGCGCGCGCCCTGCACGATGATCCGGCGCACGCCTTCGAGCTTCTTGTCGGAAACGAAACGCGCAACCACCACCATCCGAGAGCGCGGCGTGGAAACCGGCTCGAAGCCCGGCGGCGGCGCGATCACGAAGCGATAGACGAGCGCGCCGTTCACCGGCTGTTCGCCGTTCATCGGCTTCAGTTCGCCATCCCACCATCCTTGCGTGGGCGGCAGGCCCGTGGCGCGGATGATCGCCCCGCCGGGCGCGCGATCCACCTTCAGGGTGACGATCCGGTCCACCAGCCCGCGTGCATCCTCGGGCAGGCTCGGGAGATCGCGGGATTCGAGCGTCTTGCCCTTTCGGGAGGATTTGAACCAGCCGAAGGGATTGAGGCCGGAGCCGAAGGAGCCGCCGCCATTGCCGCAGCTCGCCAGCAGGAAGGCGCTCAGTAACGCAATCGTTATCGGTGTTTTCATCCTCGCGGCCCCCTCGTTCGCCTCTCTGTGGGATTATCCCAAAGCGCAAGGCTTGAAAACCCTTGTTCCAGGGCTGATCTCATGAGTACGCGCGAATCATGATCGTGATTGCGGGGCATCTGCCCGCCACCAAACCGAGAGGATGAAGGAAATGAGCCAGGGTTTCAGCATTGATGTGAAGGTCAAGGGGCCGATGGAAGAGGTGATCGGGAAGGTCACCGAGGCGCTTGCGGCCGAGAAATTCGGCATCCTCACGCGCATCGACGTGGACAAGACGCTGAAGAAGAAGATCGATGTGGATTTCCGCCCCTATGTGATCCTCGGGGCGTGCAATCCGGGGCTGGCGCATCAGGCGCTCGAAGCGATGCCGGAAATCGGCATGATGCTGCCCTGCAACGTGACGGTGGAGGAAACGGCGCCCGGCGAATGCCTCGTGCGCTTCCTTGATCCCAAGGCGATGATGAGCTTCCAGGATCTGGGGCGCAATGAAACGCTCCAGCGCGTGGGATCAGAGGCTGCCGAAGGTATCGGGCGCGCGGCAAAGGCGCTTGCCGGCTGAGCGGGTGCGAAAAGGCTTTCGTTTCGTTGCGGGGCGGGGTAATCCTCGCCCCGCAATGCGGGAGAATGCGCCATGGCGAGTGAAGCCTTCGAGGAAATCGTCGGGGATTTCGAATTTCTGGACGATTGGGAAGATCGCTATCGCTACGTGATCGAGCGCGGCAAGGCCCTGCCGCCTCTGGAGGAGGAATTGCGCGTGCCGGCCACCAAGGTCGAGGGCTGCGCAAGCCAGGTCTGGCTCATGCCCGAGATCGAGGGGGAGGGGCCCGGCGC
>JALVEX010000011.1 GCA_027030435.1 Paracoccaceae bacterium | reverse complement strand
GTGGATGTGATCATGGCGGGGCTGAAGGAGGCCCTGCGCGCCCCGCTCGCCGATTGCCGCCATCACACCCATGCGCTGGTGTTTCTCTACGATCACCCCCGCGCGCCGGCAGCGGGCGAAGAGGGGTGCGAATGGATCCTTGACGCGCAGGCGCAGCGCGCCTGCCTGCGCGCTTCCGAAACCGCCGTGACGCTCGCCCATTACATCCGCCTTCTCGGCCATGAGGCCCGAGCCCACACGATGGCCGCAAGCGATGCGCATCTGGCGCGCCTCGCGGTGCGCGCCGGGCTCGCGGCGGTGGAGGATGGCCGGCCCGTCAATCCCTTCGTCGGCGCGGGATTCGGGCTCGCGGCCGTCACCACCACCCTTGAAATCACGCCCGACAGCCCCATCGCGCCCGGCCAGCGCCCGCCCCTCTCCTACCGCCTCGGCACCGGGCGCCATGCCGCCAGCACCCGGCGGCGCGATCCTTTCGCAAAGCGCCCCTATCGCGATGGCCCACACCCTTTCGAGCGGCTGAAACGAGTGGAAAGCCCCACCACCTACATTGACGAGCCCAATGTCGCCCGCGTGCCCAAACGCGCCAACATGTTTGCCCGCGCGCTTTTCGGTGATCTCGGCCCCGCCACGCAGGATGCCAGCCGCAACGGCAATTACGTGCGCAAATCCGCCGCCGCCTTCGCCTTCCGCCCCACGCTCGGCGCCTTCATCCTGCTGCAGGACGGCACGCCCGCCCCCGCCCGCGCGCCGGGCACCGATGATCCGAGCCGCAACGCCGCCAATATCAAGGCGGCGCTCTACTGGCTCGGCGCCGATGCGGTGGGCCTCTCGCGCTGCCCCGACTGGGCCTATTACAGCCACGATGCGGCCGGCAATCCGATCGCCCCCTACCACGATCAGGCGATCTCGATCATCATCGATCAGGGCCATGAAACCATGGAAGGCGCCAGCGGGGATGACTGGATCGGCTGCGCGCAAAGCATGCGCGCTTACTTGCGCTTTTCGCTGATCGGGGGCGTGCTGGCCGATCACCTGCGCAATCTGGGCTTCGGCGCGCGGGTGCATTCGGTGATGGACGACGAAGTGCTCCAGCCGCCGCTCCTGCTGCTGTCGGGCCTTGGCGAGGTGAGCCGGATCGGCGAGGTGATCCTCAATCCCTTCCTCGGGCCGCGGCTCAAATCCGGCGTCGTCACCACCGACATGCCGCTCGCCCATGACAGGCCCATCGATTTCGGCCTGCAGCGCTTCTGCGCGGCCTGCAGCAAATGCGCCCGCGAATGCCCCTCGGGCGCGATCACGGCGGGGCCGAAGCGCATGTTCAACGGCTACGAGATCTGGAAGAGCGACAGCCAGAAATGCACCACCTACCGGGTGGGCCAGAAGGGCGGCGCCATGTGCGGGCGCTGCATGAAGACATGCCCCTGGAATCTCGAGGGCCTGTTTGCCGAGGCCCCCTTCCGCTGGCTCGCCATGAAGGCCCCGGCGCTGGCCCGCCCGCTGGCGAAGCTCGATGACTGGCTCGGCAACGGGCGCATCAACCCGGTGAAGAAATGGTGGTGGGATCTGGAGATGGTGAACGATGGCCCCTACGGCCCGCCGCGCGAAGCGCCCAACCGGCGCGACATAAACCCCGGCCTGAAGCTCACCCACGAGGATCAGACGCTCGCCGTCTATCCCGCGCCGCTCGCACCCCCGCCCTGGCCCTGGCCGTTTCCGATGGATCGCGAGGCCGGCATCCGCGCCTATCGGAAGATGATCGGCGCGAAGGAGCACAGGCGCCGGCGCGCGGCGGGGATGCCCCCCGAGCATGTCTATACCGCCGACAAGGGCGAAAACCCGGTGCTCCAGGTGGTGATCAGCCGCGCCGAAGCGCTGAGCGGGCGGGTCAGGCTCTACGAATTCGCCCGCCCCGACGGCGCGCCGCTGCCGCCTTTCGAAGCCGGCACGCATATCGATGTGGTGGTGGCGCCCGAATTCTTCCGCCAGTATTCGCTCTGCGGCGATCCGGCCGATCCGTCGAAATACCGGATCGCCGTGTTGCGCGAGGATCATGGCCGGGGCGGCTCGGCCCTGATGCACCGGATCTTCGAGAAGGGCCGGCGGGTGTTCATCTCGCGCCCGATCAACCATTTTCCGCTCGATGAGGATGCCTCCTTTACCTGGCTGATGGGCGGGGGCATCGGCGTCACCCCGATGATCGCCATGGCGCACCGGCTGCATGCGCTCGGGCGTGATTTCGCGCTCCACTACAGCGCGCCCACCCGCAAGGAGGCCGCCTTCCTCGGCATGCTTGCCCGTGTGCCCTGGGCCGAGCGCGTGCATTTCCACATCTCCGCAGAGGGCACCCGCGCCGACTTCCCGGCGATCCTGCGCCAACGCCCAGGCGCGCATCTCTACACCTGCGGGCCGGATGCCTATATGGAGGCGGTGCTTGCAGCAGCCCGCGAGGCGGGCTTCCCCGATGAGGCCTTGCACCGCGAATATTTCACGCCCCCCGAAACGCCGGAATACGAAAACCACCCCTTCACCCTGCGCCTCCTGCGCTCGGGGCGCGAGATCGCGGTGGCGGCCGATCAGAGCGCCACGGACGCCCTCAGCGAAGCCGGCGTGCATGTGGATGTGAAATGCGCCGACGGCCTGTGCGGCGTGTGCCGGTGCAGGCTGGTTTCGGGCGAGGCGGAGCACCGCGATTTCGTGCTCTCCAATGCAGAGCGGAAAGAGAAGATCATCCTGTGCCAGTCACGCGCGGCAAAGCCCGGGGGCGTGCTGGAAATCGATCTCTGAGCAATCGATCCTCGGTCAGGTCCAGTTCACCGCGTCACCGCCGGGCAGATACATGCGCGCGCGCATGAGCGATTCGGGAGGGGCGGCGATGGCGGATGTGCATTCAAGCACCCATTGATCGTCCATCAGCAGGAAATCGAGCACCGAGGCCAGAAATTCCGCATCTCCCGCCCGCGCGCGCAGATCGGCACCATCCGCCCCCGTAGCCCCCAGAAATACAGGCAGCAATTCCTCGTTCCCCGCCAGCCAGCCCAGCGCCTGCAATGCGATGATTTCCGCCTGTTCGCCCTGCATCACACCCCCGTGAAAGAAACCGAAAGGATTTCTTAACCAATCTCACCAAAGAATGAGAAAGAACAGGGCAAATTGAGTCAATTCGAAGAGGTCCCATGGCCGGGCGCATCCTGATAGCCGATGATGTCACCACCAACCGCATCGCCCTCAACGTGAAGCTTTCGGCGGCCTTTTACGAGGTCCTGCAGGCGGGCAGCGGGGCGGAGGCCGTTGCCGTGGCCGGTCGCGAGACGCCCGATCTCATCCTGCTCGATCACGATCTTCCGGACATGGACGCCATCGAAGCCTGCCGCAGGCTGAAGCAGAACCCGAAAACCGCCGATATTCCGGTGCTCATCATCAGCGCCGCCAGCGCGCGCGAAGCCCGGATCGAGGCGCTGCGTGCCGGGGCGGAGGATTTCCTGCCCAAACCGGTCAACGAAGCGCTGCTTCTGGCGCGGGTGCGCAATATCCTGCGCACCAGGGATACGGACGAAGAACTGCGCATGCGCGATGGCATGAACCACGAGATCACGGGGTGCGAGCTTGGTTTCGCCGAGCCCGTGCAGAGCTTTGCCCCGCCCTGCGATGTGGTGCTTGTTGCACGCGATCCGGAAACCACCCGGCAATGGGGCGCAGCACTCGCGCTGCACGGGCAGGAGGGGATCGGGGGGCAGATCAAGGCCCTCTCGCGCAGCGAGGCGCTGACGGCAACCGAAAGCGATCCCGCGCCGGGGATCTTCGTGCTCGAAGGCGGCACCGGCTCCTCGGATGACGGGCTCTATCTGATCAGCGAGCTCAGAAGCCGCGCCCGCACCCGCAATGCGGGCATCGTCGTGATCCTGCCAGAGGATGAGCCGGGGCGCGAATCGGCCGCCGCCTGGGGCGCAAAGGCGCTCGATCTCGGGGCAAACGAGATCCTCACCGCCGGATTTGACGGCGAAGAACTCGCCCTGCGCCTCAAGCGCCAGATCGCACGCAAGCAGCAGGCCGACAGGCTGCGCGAAACCCTGCGCAACGGCCTTCGCCTCGCCGTCACGGATCCCCTCACCGGGCTGCACAACCGCCGCTTTGCCATGGCGAGCCTGCGCCGGATCGCCAGCCAGGCCCGGGCCTCGGGGCGCCCCTTTGCCCTCATGCTGCTCGATCTCGACCGTTTCAAGCAGGTCAACGATCGCCACGGCCACAGCGGAGGCGATCTCGTGCTGCGGGAAGTGGCCGCACGGCTGCGCTCTGAAATCCGCGGCGCGGATCTTCTGGCGCGCATCGGGGGGGAGGAATTCCTGATCGTCATGCCCGACACGGATATCAGCACCGCGCGCAAGGCGGCGGAAAGGATTCGCCGGCGGATCATCGAGCACCCGATCCACCTGCCAAGGTCCGATACCCCCCTCTTCGTGAGCCTCAGCATCGGCGTGGCGCTTGGCGGGGGTGGCAAGGCCGCGCCAAGCATGGAAGAGCTGATCGAACAGGCCGATCGCGCCCTCTACGCGGCCAAATCCCACGGCCGCAACCAGGTGAACGTCAGCCGTTCGGCGGCCTGAGGCCGCATGGCAGGCCCTCGCCCCGCCCATGTTTTTTCCAATACCCCGACCCTGCGGCCATCTATCCTCGCGACAAGGCCGGGAAATGCTGCTATTGCCGTGCCATCCGCGTGACAGGAGAAGATGACATGAGCGAAATGGCCCAGGGCGAAATGGCCCCAAGCCCGGCATCCCACCCGGCTTCCCATGAGGATCGTCCGATGAAACGGGCAATCCTGCGCGGCCTGCGCCGCCGCTGCCCCTCCTGCGGGAAGGGTGCGCTGTTTTGCGGCTATCTCAAGGTTCGGGAAAGCTGCCCCGAATGCGGCGAGGATTTCACCCCCCAGCGCGCCGATGACGGCCCGGCCTATCTGACGATCCTCATCGTCGGCCATCTCATGGCCCCCGCGCTGCTGATCGTCTTCGTGAAATACCGGCCCGATCCGCTCGTGCTGCTGGCGATCTTCGGCCTCGGCGTGATCGCGCTTTCGCTCTTCCTTCTTCCGCGCCTCAAGGGCATGCTGGTGGCCATACAATGGGCCAAGCGCATGCACGGCTTCGGCGGCGAACGCTGAGCCGACAGCGCGCATGGCCCTCACCACGCTGGAGGGCGGGAATGAACGAAGTGGCGATACGCGATGCGGCAACCCTCATCCTGCTGCGCGATGATGAGGGCGCGGGAGTTCCGAAGGTGCTGATGGGCCAGCGCGGCGCGCGCGCGGCCTTCATGCCGGAAAAATTCGTCTTCCCCGGCGGCGCCGTAGATGCGGCGGATCGTGCCGTGCCCCTGGCCGCGCCCCTGCCCGAGCCCTGCCGCACGCGCCTTGCCCGGGAAACAGCGCCCGGCCTCCCCGATGCTCTGGTGGCCGGCGCCATCCGCGAACTCTGGGAGGAAACCGGCCTGCTGCTGGGCGCGCCCGGCGCCTGGCCCGCCCCGCCGCCCGAAGGCTGGGAAAGCTACGCCGCCACCGGATACCGGCCCAGCGGCGCGCCGCTCAGCTTCATCTTCCGCGCCATCACCCCGCCGGGCCGTCCGCGCCGCTTCGATGCCCGCTTCTTCCTCGCCGATGCCGCTTCCCTTGCGAGCGACCCGGATGATTTCTCCCGCGCCTGCGACGAGCTTTCCCACCTCCAGTGGATCCCGCTCGACGAGGTGCGCCGCTTCAATCTCCCCTTCATCACCGAAGTGGTGCTGGCAGAGGTGGCGGCGATGCTGCGCGCAGGCAGGCGCGTGCCCAAGAGCGTGCCCTTCTTTCGCAACCGGGATGAGGAAAGCCTCTTCCTGCGCCTCGGCGGCGAAAGCCCGCTCGCCGCCGCTCCCCTTGGCGAAAACCGCCCCGCAGGCAAACTCA
>JALVEX010000010.1 GCA_027030435.1 Paracoccaceae bacterium | reverse complement strand
TCGTTTCGCTCATGGAGAGGCGCAGGGTCGCGCCGGCGTGGAAATGCCAGATCTCGGTGGCGTCCACCCTGTGCCAGCGGCTTTTCTCGCCCGCTTTCAGAAGGAAGAGGATCGCGGTGCCGGCAGGGCGGGCGCCTTCGGGGGCATCGGCGATCCATGTCTGGCGGTAGTGTCCGCCTTCGGGGTGGGGCGTGAGCGCGAGGGCTTCGATCAGGCGATCGGCATGGCTGCGGGGCGCGGGGCTCATCGGGGTTCAATACTGGTTGTTGGTGGGGCTGTCGCCGCCGTCATCGCGGACAGCGGCATTTGCGGCATCGGTGAGCAGGCGGCGTTCGGTCTTCAGCAGGTAGGCGTCGAGCCGGGCCAGGGGGGGATTGGTGCGGTTGATGTAATCGATCACATCGAGCAGGGCCGCAACGAGGGCTTCCTCTGGCAGAATTTCGGGCAGCGGGCGATTGATGCCGGGACCGAGCACGACGGGCGCCGAGATCACCATCACGCCCGGCACCGGCATGCGTGCCTGCGGCTTCTGGCCGGGCATGTACCAGCGCGGGCCGGCGAGATAGACGGCCGCATACATGATCTTCGCCTTCTTTGCCGGCGTGCCGCCGACGCGCAGGGCGTCATAGAACATGTGATGCACGTTCTGCCAGGTATCGGCGTGATATTGCGGCAGGCTTTCATTGCCCACGCCGCAATAGGCATCGTGCAGCGTGGCGGCATCGATGAACTGGCGGGAGCGCGGATTGCCGATCAGGGGAACGAAGATATCGGGGATGGAGGCGCCGTCGGTGAGGGTGGCCTTCGGGGCGACCCATCTGCGCGGCCTCGCATCCACGAATTCCAGCGGGCGGGTGGTGCGGTAGAAGGGCAGGGGGCGCTGCTTCAGCCGGATCGGCTTTTGCGAAAGCGCCACGGGGGCGTTGAGAAAGGTGCATTTCCCGTTGGCACGCCGCTCGCAGGGGTGGGCCGAGAGCGGCGCGTTCGCCGCTTTCAGATCCTGCCTTGTGGTCGTGACCGCCACGCAGCCTGACATCAGGAACGCCAGACATGAAATCACCACTGAGCGCACAGCACTGGCCCCCAAGCCCATTGACGCAAATTCCCTCTCACCGGGCAGGATAACATCCTGCCTTCCGCAGCGGCAAGAGAGCGAGGGCGCGATCGGCGGATGCGCACTCAGCCTTTCAGGATCGAGCGGCCGGCGTAGAGGGCGGTTTCGCCGAGCATTTCCTCGATGCGCATGAGCTGGTTGTATTTCGCCAAGCGGTCGGAGCGCGAGAGCGATCCCGTCTTGATCTGGCCGCAGTTGGTGGCCACGGCGAGATCGGCGATGGTGGCATCTTCCGTCTCGCCCGAGCGGTGACTCATCACGCAAGTGTAGCTGGCGCGATGGGCCATGGAGACGGCATCGAGGGTTTCGGAAAGCGTGCCGATCTGATTGACCTTGACGAGAAGAGAATTGGCCGCCCCCATCTCGATGCCGCGCGCAAGGCGCTTGGGGTTGGTGACGAAGAGATCATCGCCGACAAGCTGGATACGCTCGCCGAGCGCCTCGGTGAGCGCCACCCAGCCCTCCCAGTCATCCTCGGCCATGCCGTCCTCGATGCTGATGATCGGGTAATCCTTCACCAGCGCTTCGAGATAGGCGACGTTCTCTTCACTTGTCAGGGTTTTCCCTTCTCCGGCAAGCACGTATCTGCCGTCCCTGAAATATTCCGTGGCGGCGCAATCGAGCGCGAGAAAGATTTCCTCGCCCGGCTTGTAGCCCGCCTTCTCGATGGCGCGCAGGATGAAATCGAGCGCCTCGCGGGTGCCCGAAAGCGACGGTGCGAAGCCGCCCTCGTCGCCGATCGCGGTGTTGTAGCCGGCGGCCGAAAGCTCCTTCTTCAGGGTGTGGAAAACCTCCGATCCCCAGCGCACCGCTTCATGGATGTTCGGCGCGGCCACTGGCATGATCATGAATTCCTGGATGTCGATCGGGTTGTCGGCGTGCTCGCCGCCGTTGATGATGTTCATCATCGGCACCGGCAGCACCCGCGCCGCGGTGCCGCCCACGTAGCGGAAAAGCGGCTGGGCGGTGAAATAGGCCGCCGCCTTGGCTGCGGCGAGCGAAACCCCGAGGATCGCATTGGCGCCGAGGCGGGCCTTGTTTTCGGTGCCGTCAAGCTCGCGCATGGCGGAATCGAGCGCTTCCTGCTCCGTCACGTCCATGCCCGCGAGCGCCTCGGCGATCTCGCCGTTCACCGCCGCGCAGGCCTTCAACACCCCTTTGCCCATGTAGCGATGCGGATCGCCATCGCGCAGCTCCACCGCCTCATGCGCCCCGGTGGACGCCCCCGAGGGCACCGCCGCGCGCCCCAGCGTGCCATCTTCCAGCAGCACATCCACTTCCACGGTGGGATTGCCGCGGCTGTCGAGAATCTCGCGCGCCTCGATATCGATGATGATGCTCATTTCTCTTCCTTCTTGTTGAGGGGGACGCCGTATAGCTCGAGCCGGTGGCCCTTCAGCCTGTAGCCGAGCTTGCGGGCGATCTTTTCCTGCAGGGCCTCTATTTCGGGATCGACGAATTCGATCACGTCGCCGGTGGTGAGATCGATCAGGTGATCGTGGTGTTCGCGGTCGGCCGGCTCGTAGCGGGCGCGGCCATCGCCGAATTCGTGCTTTTCGAGAATGCCGGCCTCCTCGAAGAGCTTCACCGTGCGATAGACGGTGGCAATCGAGATGCGCGGATCGATCCGGCTTGCGCGCCGGTGCAGCTCTTCCACGTCCGGGTGATCCTCGGCCCTTTCCAGCACCGAGGCGATCACGCGGCGCTGCTCCGTCAGCCGGAGGCCGGATTTCTCGCATTTGTCGATGATGGACTCGCTCATCCGCCCGTCTCGCTTGTTCGCGCCTTCTTTATGCGATGCGGGGGCGGGGCTCCACCGTTTTTTGCCGGGGAGCGGCACCAATGCCCGATCTCCGCCCGCAGGGGTGGCGCGGGCGGAGAACGTGTGATGCGGGATCAGGCGTAGAGCGCGGGCGCGCCGAGCTGGGCGTGAATGTGATTGACATCGCTCTTGCCCAGCCCCAGGGCCTGGGCAAGCTGATGGAGGTATTGCGCTTCGGCCTGGCTGTCGAGATCGATGGCGAGCACCGACATCGCATAGACCTGCGGCTCAAGCCCCTCGGGCACCTGGCGCGCCAGCCCTTCCACATCCACCGGGGAGGCAAGCTCCGCCTCCACGAAGGCCCGCTCCTCGGGCGAGACATCGCCGAGCTTCTCCAGAAGCTTGGCCTGCTCGGCGGCATCGATCCGGCCATCGCATTTCGCGGCCTGGATCATGGCGCGCAGCATCAGGGCGGCGGCCAGTTCGTGCTCGGGCTCGGGCTCGGGTTCTTCGCCGGCCAGCGAGCGGTTCAGTTCCTCCGCGAAGCTCCTGCGCGCCTTGCCGCTCTTGGATTTGTTTGCCTTGTTGCCCTCGGGTGCGGCCTCGGGCATGGCTTCGGGCATGGCGGCGCGCGCCGCGCCGGCACCGCCGAGCGCCCCTCCGAGCGAGCCGCCAAGCATTCCGCCGAGGAGATCGCCGAGCCCGCCAGTGCCCGCGCCAGCGCCCCCGCCAATGCCGCCGGCAAGCCCGCCGAGCATCTCGTCAAGTCCGCCGCGCGGAGCCGATGCGCCGCCTGCGCCGGGGCGGCTCGTGCGGCTGAGGCCATCGAGCAGCCCGCCAAGCCCGCCCTGGCCGCTGCCGGCTGATTGCGCGCTCCTGCCGCCGAGCACCGCGCCGAGCATGTCTTCGATCCCGCCGCCCTGCTGGGAGCGGCCCTGGCCAAGCGCGCCGCCGAGCTGTTCGAGCAGGCCGCCCCCGCCGCCCGTGCTGCCGCCCGCGGCGCTGCCTGCGCCGCTGCGCGCCCGACTCGTCATCGCGGCAGCGCCCTTGGCGATGGCAACGCCGATCGCCACCTTGGCAAGTGTCTTCATGAAGCTCATCTTCGATCCCCCGGAATGGTTGCTCTCAGCGGGCAGCATGGCATGGAAAAGGCCGCTCTGTCAGGGGAAAAACCCGGCCCGTGCTGCATGGATGAGTTCGCGTCAGGTTCCTGCCGGGCCTGCCGGGCCAGCCGGGCCAGCCGGCCTAAACCAGCTCCGGCTCGCGCCCGAGCCGCGTTGCCAGCCGCCCGATCGTCAGCCCCTGCACGATGATCGAGAAGATCACCACGATATAGGTGGAGGTGAGGATGAGCGGCTTCCATTCGCTTTCCGGCAGCGCCAGCGCGAGCGCGACCGAGATCCCGCCCTTCAGGCCGCCCCATGTCATGATCGGGATCACGCCACGCGAGAAGCGCCGGAACGGGCGCAGGATCAGGATCGGCACCGCCACCGCGATCAGGCGTGCCGCAAGCGCCAGCCCGATGGCGAAAGCGCCGGCCTTCAGGGTGTCGATATCGAAGGTGAGGGCAAACACCTCAACCCCGATCATCAGGAACAGGACGGCATTCAGGATTTCGTCCACCATCACCCAGAACGCCCCCACATAGCGCCTCGTTTCCTCGCACATGGCGTATTTCATCCCCACATCGCCGATGAACAGCCCCGCCACCACGGCAAAGATCGGCCCCGACAGATGCAGCGCCACCGCAAGCTGATAGCCCCCGAAGGCCAGGCCGAGGGTGATCAGCACCTCGAGCGCGTAATCGTCGATCCGCCGCATCACCGAAAAGGTGATCCAGCCAAGGAGCGCCCCGAGCAGCGCGCCGCCAAGCGCTTCCTGGGCAAACAGCCGCGCCGCCGTCTCGAGCTGCGACGCCTCCCCGGTGCCGTGGCCGCCCCCATGCCCCTCTGCCTGCCCGAAAGCCAGCCCAACGAGCACCAGATAGACCACATAGCCCACGCCGTCATTGAACAGGCTTTCGCCGGCGATCTTGGTTTCGAGCGTCCTGGGCAGGCTCGCGTCGCGCAGCACGCCCAGAACGGCCACCGGATCGGTGGGTGAGATCAGCGCCCCGAAAACCAGCGCAACCATGAGCGGCATCCCCGTGAGCCAGGAAAAGCCGACCCCGACAACCGCCGTGGAAAGCGCCACCCCGAGCGTCGCCATCAGCAGGACGACAGGCCACTCCCCGTGCAGATCGGAGAGCTTCACATGCATAGCACCGGCAAAGAGCAGCAGCCCCAGCATGCCCTCGAGCAATGCGGCGGAAAATTCGAAATCCTGCACCGTTTCGCGGATGATCGCACTGGCGCCGATCCCGGGGAGGAAATGATCCAGCACCATCACGCCAATCGAGGCCGCCAGTGCCACCACCAGGATGCCGATCGCCCCGGGCAGCTTCAGAAACAGGTAATTGATCGCGCCGAAGGCCCCGGCCAGAACGATCAGGAGAGAGGCGAGCTGCAGGATGGTCATGGCGCGTTTCCTCCGTTCGGCCCCGTGCAACGCGGGTTTACCCGCTGGCGCACCGCGCCGTCAATTGCGCCGGCTCGTTCGTTCATATTGAGAGCGCAAATGCCGCATTGCGCCCTCTTTCCATCATTGGTCCATAAATATCCCCTGGGGCGCGGGGCGGAAGAAAGAGGGGCGGCCCCCGCTTGCCCGGACCAGCCACGAACCCCCGCCATTCAGGTGCCGCAGAAGGTGCGCTTCACCTCTTCAGCAGGGGCGGGGCGGCGGGCAAGATCGGCAAATTCCGCCTGCTCCTCATATGGGCGGCGAAGCGCGGCGTTGAGGCGGTGGAACGGCGCGAAATCGCCAGCATATGCAGCCCCGATCGCCTCTTCCACCCGGTGATTGCGCGCAATCAGCGCGGGCGACGTGCGCTGCATCAGGGCAAGCTGCTCGTCTGCTGCGGAGGCCTCGCGCGCGCGCCGCGCCAGCCAGGCCTCGTGCCATTCCCGGTATGCCGCGCGATCGGTGAATTCGTCTTCCGCGTTCCCGCGGGCGAGGGCGCGGAAGCTATTGGTGAAATCCGCTTCCTCGCGCGCCATCAGATCGAGAAGCGCCGCGATCAGCTTCACATCGTCCTCGTCCGTGATGCCGTCCGGGGGCTTTGCCGCGAGCCCGAGCTTGGCGCGGAAGATCCGCAGCCACTCGCGCGAGAACTGCGGCGTGAATTCCGCCACCGCCCGCGTGGCCTCACGGATTGCCGCCTCCTGATCCTTCCCCATCACCGGGATCAGCGATGTGGCGAACTGCGCCAGATTCCACACGATCACCCGTGGCTGGCGATCGTAGGCATAGCGCCCCATGCGATCGATCGAGCTGAACACCTTGCCGGGCGCATAGCCATCCATGAAGGCGCAGGGGCCGTAATCGATGGTGAGGCCGCCGAGGTGGGTGTTGTCGGTGTTCATCACCCCGTGGATGAAGCCAAGGCCCATCCACTGGGCGATCAGGCGCGCCTGCGCCGCCACCACCGCCTCGAGGAGCGCCAGCGGGCCATCAAGCCCCGGGTAATGGCGGGCAATGGTGTATTCCACCAGCCTCTCCAGCGCCTCGCGATCGCCGCGCGCGGCGAAATACTGGAAGGTGCCCACGCGGATGTGGCTGGTGGCGGCCCGCGTCAGCACCGCGCCGGGCAGCATCGCTTCGCGGCGCACCTTTGCGCCGGTGGCCACCGCCGCCAGCGCCCGCGTGGTGGGCACGCCGAGCGCCTGCATCGCCTCGCTCACCACATATTCGCGCAGGACGGCCCCGAGCGGCGCGCGCCCGTCTCCCCCGCGTGAAAAGGGGGTGGGGCCCGAGCCCTTGAGCTGGATGTCCCACAGCTGGCCCGCGCGATCACGCACTTCCCCGAGCAGCATCGCCCTCCCGTCGCCCAGTTGCGGCACCCAGCCGCCGAACTGATGCCCCGCATAGGCCTGCGCCAGCGGCTCGGCACCTTCGGGCAGGGCGCTTCCCGAAAGCACCGCCACGCCGGCCGGGGATCGGAGCGCCGCCACGTCAAGCCCGAGATCGCGCGCCAGCGGCTCGTTGAGCGCGATCATCTCGGGCGCGGGCACCGGCCGGGGCGTGATGCGTGCATACATCCTGCCGGGCAGGCGGGCATAGGTGTTTTCGAAGGGAAACATGGGCCAAGCCTAGGCCATGAGAGGGCCGGGATAAAGCCGGGAACGAAGCCGGGAACGAAGCCCTGTCATTTTTCGCGCCACCCGGCTAAAGCGGGAGCGGCGGAAATGGAGGGCAGGCAGGAGGATGGGGATGAGCGACAGATCCCGCAAGGGCGAAAGGGAAGAAGAGCGGGCAGGGGAGGTGTTGATCGTGCTCCGGGCCTCCGCGCCGCGACGGCTCTTCGCGCTCATGGTGCTGATCGCGCTCGGCGCATTGCTGGCCTGGCTCGCCATCGCGGCGCCGGAGATGGCGCTCTGGATACGCCTGCTGCTCCTGGCCGCTGGCGGGGGTGTGCTGTGGCTGGGGCTCGGGCTTTACGAGGCCACGGGGCGGCGGCTTGAACTTACCCGCGAGGCCCTGCGCGAAAGCGGGGGGCGGGTGCTGGCGCGGATCGGGGAGATCGAAGCCGTCAGCCGCGGAACCTTCGCGCTGAAGCCGGCCCATGGCTTTACCCTGATCCTGAAAAAGCCCGCCCCCCGGGCCTGGGCGCCCGGGCTCTGGTGGCGGTTCGGGCGGCGCATCGGCATCGGCGGGGTGACTTCCGCCGGCCAGGCCAAGGCAATGGCCGAGCTTCTCACCATGCTGATCGCGCAGCGCAAGGCTGACGGCGAAAAGGGCTGACAAACCGTAAAGCGGCGGCCCGATCAGCCGCCGCTTGCCGTGAGGGTGTTTATCGTTCAGCCGCGCGGGAAAGCGTCCGTCAGATGTTGGACCATTGCAGCTGCGGCCCGCGGCGGGGGCGGGTGACGATGAAATTGTCCAGCGAAAGCTGCCCGAGGCCGACGTTGAAGATCGGCTGATAGGTCATGTGGGTTTCAACGATGATCGCCCGATCGCCGACAGGCATTTCCGGGATCTTGTTGACCACATTGGCGCTGTTGATCGTCGCATTCGTATGCACCGGCTTTCCTCTGGTGCTGTGCGACCAGATGACCTTGTATTCCTCGTCGTTGTCGTCCCACCTCACGAAGGTGACCCTGAGCCAGGTAGGATCGGAAGAGGCGATAAGGTAATCGAAGACCTGGTTCATGCCGTCGATGTAATCCTGATTGACGACGGCTTCACGCGAGAGAAGATCGCTCACCGCATAGGCGGCCTTGAGATTGGTGCTCTGGACGCGAAAGGCATCGAAATAGATGAACATCGCGATATAGGCCCACATCAGAAGCGGGAACACGAGCACGGTTTCCATCGAGAGGCTGCCGCGTGCATCCTCGCGGAAGCTGGAAATGCGGAGCCGGAGTTTCGCAACGGGGTACATAAGATACTGTTTCATCAGCTTGGCTCGTTCACGAAAATGGATGTGGCCACAAGGGCATAATCGCCGGTGTTGGCACGCGCCAGCTTGAGCCCGAGATCCGACATCGGAAAGATCGGATCGAACACCGCGCAGGCGCGCAGCAACATCAGATCGTCATCCGAGCCGGCATTGTAATTGGGCGGCATCTGGGGGGCGACGGGCTGGCTCTTGTCGATGCAGGTGGCATTGGTGTCGAGCGGCGTCCAGGTGGTGCGGTCCACCGGGCGCATCTCGATCAGCAGGGAGTTCATGCAATCGGGGATGATCCCCGTCCTGTCGCAGATCTGCTGCCTGAGCTGGTTGTGCGTGGGCGGGGGGCCCGGCTGCCATGTTCGCAGCCGGATGTCGCGCACGGTGAGATCGACAGCCCGATCCAGCAGCACCTGGCGGGTCATCAGAAGGCCGGATTCGAAGGCCGAGAGGAAGATCATGATGAAGGCCGGGAAGAGAATGGCAAATTCGATCGTGGCGTTGCCATCCTCCTTCCTGCGCAGATCGCGCAGGCCCGTGCGGATCTGCGAGATGATGCGTTTCATTGGGTCAGCCTCAGGCGGTTGATATCATTGGCGATGGCCTGGAAGGCATCGGCGATCTCGATCCCTTCCACGCGGAAGAAATAGCTCGGCTGAGTGGCGCAGTTTTCCATCACGCTGGCGCCGTGGTTGCCGACCTCGAAACCCACCGTATAGACCTTGATGCCCTGTGCCTTGGCCGCATCGCAGATGTTATCGAGCATGTCATCGGCCTGGGCGGCGGTGTATTTGTAATAGAGATAGGAGCTGCTCCACGGCACCTTGTGGGTGTTCCAGTAGTTGTATTCCCAGGTGCTGTTGTAATGGCGGCGCTTCACGCGCAGGGTGTTCACGTTTTCACCATCCGTCATCAGGACGATGACCTTGAGCGTATCCTCGTCATCGTAATCCGCGGGGCGGCCGTTGAACACGTTATCCACCTTGCCCATGCCGATCAGCCCTGAAGCGATCGGGCGGGTGGAGGGATCAAGGAGCGCCGTGCCCCATTTCATCCCCATATGGATCGCGGTATTCGCCTCCGGTTCCAGATCTTCGATCCGGTCCTTGAGTTCGGATTTGTCCTGGCTGAAGGCGATTATGCGGTCGCGCTCGTATTTGGGGCAGTTGGTGTAGGTGAGCGTGCCGTCGGAATCGTAGTAGTTGTAGGGCGAGAAATGCTGGCCCTGGCGGTAGGTCTTGTAAAGATCAAGCTCGGCGGTATTGAAATCCGCCGTCTCGAATTCGATGCAGTGACTGTAGTTGTGGGTGGCGTCGATGTAGCTGCCCTTGACATTCATCTGGTTGAAGATGTCGGGGCCGGCATTCACCTGCGCAGAGTAGGAGATGAGGCTGAGCGAGATCTTGTCTTCTGCGTCATCATTCAGGACCGTATCCACGAAATCCTTCGCCGCATCGCGCAGAAGTTCGATCTTGGTGCCGCCGGTGGAGCTTTCGCGCCCCATCGAGCCGGAAATATCGAGCACCAGTGAAACTTCCACATTCGTTACCTTCTCCTCGGCGGTGCCGCCGCCGGGGGCTGAGAGGGTGTTGATATCGGACATATGCAGGAAGAAGGTGTTGATATCGGCCCTTGCGATCGCCTGCACCTTGCGGTGATTGAGGTCGTCTTCCACGATGACGTTCTGGAGCGCCCCGCCGAGGCCTGCCTTGTCGAAATAATCCTGCACCACGTCCGCGGGATCGCGGGTCTGGTTGAGGGATGCGGCGGCCAGCACGGCGCGGTCAACGGTGTTCTGGATCTTGGTGCGGGTGGTTTCGAAACGCATGAAATCCACCGCCATGCCGCCAATGAGCAGCATGAGGATGAAGATGAAGAGCGCAAACAGGATGAGGGCGCCGCCTTCATCCCGGCGAAAATCCCCGGCCCGGCGCCATGCACGTACGAAGATGCCGCCGTCGCCGGCGCGATGATCTTCCTGCTCCGCTATATGCCCCGGTTGAAATACCGTCATGACTCACCCTTTCCCTACAAATGGCGCATGAGCCGATCGGCTTCACACGCGCGCAGACGCAAATACGCAGCATTCTTTTACGCATTCGGATGTGGCAAAATTTGGGCAAAGGCACGCAAATTCTTAACGCTTCCTTAATTTCGGGCCTCGGGAGGGGGCGGATCGGCCTTATTGTCCGTTTGTCGGAAACAATTTTTCGTGACCGCCGGAATTGTTTTCTCCGATGCGCGCGGTGACAAATCATTCTCGTCATTGCGAATCATTGACGACGGGCTCATCTCCGGGCCTCGTCCGTGACTGCGGGCAGGGCGGCAAAAGCTGCGTGCATCCTTCCTTCATCGGGCATATTTTGCCCCTGGCTGCGTGATTCTGTCGCAGTCTGTTCAGAGCCGGGAGATAGAGAAAATGGCAGCCCAGAAGGAACCTGGATTTCGCGAATCCGTCAATCTGATGTTCAATCGCGCGGTGGCGCTGATGGATCTCTCTCCGGGGCTGGAGGAGAAGATCCGCGTCTGCAACGCCACCTACACCGTGCGCTTCGGGGTGCGCCTGCGCGGCAAGCTGCACACCTTCACCGGCTATCGTTCCGTCCATTCCGAGCATATGGAGCCGGTGAAGGGCGGGATCCGCTATGCGCCGACGGTGAACCAGGACGAGGTGGAGGCGCTCGCCGCGCTGATGACCTTCAAATGCGCCCTGGTGGAAACGCCCTTCGGCGGCTCCAAGGGGGGCTTGTGCATCGATCCGCGCGAATATGACGAATACGAGCTCGAACAGATCACGCGCCGCTTCGCCTACGAGCTGATCAAGCGTGATCTGATCAATCCCGCGCAGAACGTGCCCGCGCCCGACATGGGCACCGGCGAGCGCGAAATGGCCTGGATCGCCGATCAGTATGCGCGCATGCACACGACCGATATCAACGCCCGTGCCTGCGTCACCGGCAAGCCGCTCGATTCGGGCGGGATCCATGGGCGGGTGGAGGCCACGGGGCGGGGCGTGCAATACGCGCTGCAGGAATTCTTCCGCCATGAGGACGACAAGAAGGAGGCCGGGCTTTCGGGCGATCTCGAGGGCAAGCGGATCATCGTGCAGGGGCTCGGCAACGTGGGCTATCACGCGGCGAAATTCCTCTCCGAGGAGGACGGCGCGAAGATCGTCGGGGTGATCGAGCGCGATGGCGGCATCCTCGATCCCGAGGGAGTGGATATCGAGAAGATCCACGCCTGGATGCAGAAGCACGGCACCATCAGGGGCTATGCGGATACCCATTTCAGGGAGGATGGGGCGAGCCTTCTGGAAGAGGAATGCGATATCCTCATCCCCGCCGCGCTCGAAGGCGTGATCAATCTTTCCAACGCCAAGCGCATCAAGGCGCCGCTGATCATCGAGGCGGCAAACGGGCCGATCACCGCCGGGGCCGACGAGATCCTGCGCCACAAGGGCACGGTGATCATCCCCGATCTCTACGCCAACGCCGGCGGTGTGACGGTTTCCTATTTCGAATGGGTGAAGAACCTCAGCCACATCCGCTTCGGCCGCCTGCAGCGCCGCCAGGAGGAAGCGCGTCACCGGCTCTTGATCAACGAGCTTGAGCGGCTCGATCGCTATCTCGGGGATGCGTGGTCGATGACGCCGGATTTCAAGGAGAAATACCTGCGCGGGGCGGATGAGCTGGAACTGGTGCGCTCGGGGCTCGATGACACGATGCGCGAGGCCTATCAGGCGATCCGCGAGGTGTGGCACGGGCGCGAGGATGTGCATGATCTGCGCATGGCGGCCTATATCGTCTCGATCGATCGGGTGGCGCGCAGCTACCGCTCGAAGGGCCTCTGAGGGGCCGAGGAGCGGGGGCTGCCCCCTTTTTCTTCCGCCCCCCGCCCCCGCGCCGCCGGGGATATTTGCAGACCAGTGATGGGGTGGGGGATTGCCCCATTGCATTGCGGCTTCGTGCCTGCTTCTATCGGCGCGAAACGCGAGGGAGGCATGATGCGCTATTCGGGCTGGCAGATCCTGCGCCAGGCGCTGGGCGGCAATCGGGGCTGGAAGGCACAATGGCGCAAGCCCGATCCGCGCCCGGAATATGACGTGGTGATCGTCGGCGGCGGCGGGCACGGGCTGGCCACCGCCTATTACCTGGCGAAGAACCACGGCGTTCGCCGCATCGCGGTGCTCGAGAAGGGGGCGCTCGGGCTTGGCAATCTGGGCCGCAACACGACCGTCGTGCGCTCCACCTACATGCTGCCCGGCAATGGCGAATTCTATTCGTTTTCGCTGGCGCTCTGGAAGGATCTTTCCCAGGAGCTGGATTACAACGTCATGTTTTCGCCCCGGGGCGTGATCAGCCTGTTTCACTCCGATGCCCAGCGCGATCGTTTCGCCCGGCTCGGCAATGCGATGGTGGGCCGAGACGATCACGCGGTGCTTCTCGGGCGGGCGGAACTGCGCCGGCTGGTGCCGTATCTCGATTACGACAACACCCGCTTCCCGATCTACGGCGCGCTCCTGCAGCCCGATGCCGGCACCGCGCGCCACGATGCGGTGGCCTGGGGCTATGCGCGCGCGGCCGATCGGCTGGGGGTGGATCTGATCGAGCATTGCGAGGTGACGGGCTTTGGCATCGCCGGTGGCCGGGTGCGCGCGGTGGAGACGACCCGCGGGCGCATCAATGCCGGCAAGGTGGGGATCGCGGTGGCCGGCCATTCGGGGCGGCTTGCCGGGATGGCGGGCTTTCGCCTGCCGATCGAGAGCCATGTGCTGCAGGCCTTTGTCACCGAGGGGCTGAAGCCGGTGGTGGATCACGTGATCAGCTACGGCATGGGCCATTTCTACATCAGCCAGTCCGACAAGGGGGGGCTGGTTTTCGGCGGCGATCTCGATGGCTATGCCTCCTACGCCCAGCGGGGCAACCTGCCGCGCGTGGAGCATGTGATGGAAGCGGGGATGACATTGATGCCGATGCTGGGGCGCGCGCGGGTGCTGCGCAGCTGGGGCGGCGTGATGGACATGAGCGCCGACGGCAGCCCGATCATCGATCGCGCGCCCGTGGAGGGAATATTTCTCAATGCCGGCTGGTGCTATGGCGGCTTCAAGGCAGTGCCGGGCTCGGGGGTGGCCTTCGCCAGGCTGATCGCCACGGGCGAGCCGCTGAAGGCGGCCGCCGCCTACCGGCTCGATCGCTTCCGGACCGGCCATCTCATCGACGAGGAGGGCACCGGCGCCCTCCACAACAGGCATTAGGGAGGGCTGGGCATGCGGATCAGGTGCCCGCTGTGCGGGGAGAGGGACAGCCGCGAGTTTCACGTGATGGGCGCGGCCGAATGGCTGGCGCGCCCGGCGCCGGATGCTGGGCTCGAGGCGTGGGACGCCTATCTGCATCTGCGCGACAATCCGGCCGGGCCGACGCGCGAGCTGTGGTTTCACGAGGCGGGCTGCGGGGCCTGGCTGGTGGTGGCGCGCGATACGGTGAGCCATGCGGTGTTCGAGGCCGTTCCGGCGTGGGAGGCAGGCGCATGAGGATCAAGGGGCGCGGGCGGATCGGGGCCAATGTGAGCGTGCCCTTTTCCTTCGAAGGCAGGCGCTATTGCGGGCGGGCGGGCGATACGCTGGCTTCGGCGATGATCGCCAATGATCTCCATTTCATCGGCCGCAGCTTCAAGTATCACCGCCCGCGCGGCATCACCGCGCTTGGGGGCGACGAGGCGGGGGCGCTGGTGGCGATCCGCCGCTTCGGCGCCTTCATCCCCAATCAGCGCCCGGCAACACAGGAGCTTTTCGAGGGGCTGGAAGCGCGGGCGGAGAACGCCTGGCCGGCGCTCGGCCTCGATGTGCTCGCGCTCAACGATCTCCTCTCGCCCCTCATGGGGCCGGGCTTCTACTACAAGAGCTTCAAATGGCCGCGCGGCGCCTGGGAGCGCGTCTGGGAGCCGCTGATCCGGCGCGCCGCCGGGCTGGGGCGCCTGCCTGTCTGCCCGGATGAAGCGCCCTACGATCAGGCCTTCGCCCATTGCGACGTGCTGGTGATCGGGGGCGGGCCGGCGGGGCTGATGGCGGCGCTGGCGGCGGGGCGCGCGGGCGGCGATGTGATCCTTGCCGATCCCGATCGCCGCCTCGGCGGGCGGCTCCTCTTCGAGGAAGAGGAGGTGGGCGGGCGCGCGGGCCATGAATGGGCGCGCGCGATCGAGGCCGAGCTTCGGGAGATGGAGAACGTGCGGGTGATGGCGCGCACCACCATCACCGGCGCCTACGATCAGGGCACCTGGAGCGCGGTCGAGAAAGTGGCGCATCACCTGCCCGATGGCGACGCCCCGCTCGAATGCCACTGGCGGATCGTCGCGAAGCGCGCGGTGCTCGCCACCGGGGCCATCGAGCGCCCCGTTGCCTTCGCCGGCAATGATCGCCCCCGTATCATGCAGGCCGGGGCGCTGCGCGGCTATCTCAACCGCTACGGCGCGGTGGCCGGGCGGCGGGTGGCGATCTTCGCCAATAATGACGACGCCCACCGCACCGCGCGCGATCTCGCAACGGCGGGGGTGGAGGTCGTGGCGCTGATCGATGCGCGCGCCGATGCCGCGCCGCCGCCGGAAGGCGGTGATTTCCGCTTCCTTGCCGGCGCGGTGGTGGAGGCGGCGCATGGGCGCAAGGGGCTCACCGGCCTTACCATCCGCACGGCTTCGGGCGCGCGCGAGCGCATCGAGGCCGATTGCCTCGGCGTTTCCGGCGGCTGGAACCCGGCGCTGCATCTCTCCTGCCACCTCGGCGCGCGCGCCCGCTGGCGCGCGGACATCGCCGCCTTCGTGCCCGCCGCAGGCGCTGTGCCCGGCCTCGAGGCCGCCGGCGCGGCGAACGGCAGTTTTTCCACCGCCGCCTGCCTCGCCGAAGGGGCGGCAGCCGGGCAAAGCGCGGCCCAGGCGCTGGGCCTGAAGGCCGAGCTTCCCGAGATCCCCGCCGCGGGGGATCGGGCGGGGGGGCTGAAGCCGCTCTGGCAAGTGTCGGGCGCGCGCGCCAAGGCCTTCCTCGATCTTCAGAATGACGTGACCGTCAGCGACATCCAGCAGGCCGCGCGCGAGGGGATGGGCGAGAGCGAGCACATGAAGCGCTACACCACCTTCGGCATGGGCCCCGATCAGGGGAAGAACAGCGGCGTCAATGCGCTGGCGGTGCTGGCCGAAGCCACTGGGCGCAGCATCCCCGAAACCGGCACCACCACCTTCCGCCCGCCTTTCGATCCGGTTTCGATCGGCACCATCGGCGGCGCCGGGCGCGGGGCCGGCTTCGCCCCCGAGCGCCACACGCCCGCGCATGAATACGCCCTCTCGCGCGGCGCTGTGATGGGCGATGCGGGGCTTTGGAAGCGCGCGCTCTGGTTTCCCCGCGCGGGCGAGGGCAACTGGCGCCAGAGCTGCGATCGCGAGGTGGCGATGGTGCGCGGCAGCGTCGGCGTTTTCGATGCCTCGCCGCTGGGCAAGTTCGAGGTGCTGGGCGCGGATGCGGCGCGGTTCCTCGATTTTCTCTTCGCCACGCCGATGCGGGCGCTCAAGGTGGGGCGTATGCGCTGGGGGGTGATGCTGCGCGAGGATGGCCATGTGATGGATGACGGCGTGGTGGCGCGCATGGGGCGGGGGCATTTCCTGGTGATGTCCACCACCGCCGGTGCGCAGGATCTGTGGCGGCACATGCAGTTCGTCCGCCAGGGGCTCAGGCCCGAATGGGATGTGGAGATCGTCGATGCGGGCGAGCAATGGGCGCAGATCGTGGTGTCGGGGCCGCGCGCGCGCGATCTGGTGAACAGCCTGCTCAGGCGCCCGCTTGCCCCCGATCAGCCCGCGCATATGGCCTGGAAGGCGCTCACCATCGCCGGAGTCGCGGCGCGGCTCTTTCGCACCTCCTTCACCGGCGAGGCGGGCTATGAGATCGCCGTGCCCGCGCGCTACGGGGCGGCGCTTTTCGCGCTTCTCACCGAGCGTGCCGAGGCCATGGGCGGGGGCGCCTTCGGGCTCGAGGCGATGAACGTGCTGAGGCTCGAGAAGGGCCATCTCACCCATGCCGAGCTCGATGGCCGGGTGACGCTCCCCGACATCGGCCTCTCGCGCCTGCTTGCGCGCAAGGGCGATTTCATCGGCAAGGCCGCCGCGCGCCGCCCCGGCCTGATGGGCCCGGATCGGGCCGAGCTTGTGGGGCTGCGCCCCGTGGGGGCGGTGAAGCAGATCCTGCCCGGGGCCCACCTCTTCCGCCCCGGCCTGCTGGCGGTGGCGGAGAATGACGAGGGCCATGTGGCAAGCGCTGCCTACTCGCCCATGCTCAAGAGCGTGATCGCGCTGGCCTTCCTGCGCGGCGGGCGGGCGCGCCTTGGCGAACATGTCCGCGCCTCGGATCACCTGCGCCATGTGGAAACGCTCTGCGAGGTCTGCGATCCGGTGTTTTTCGATCCCGAGGGAGAACGGCTCCATGGCTGAGATATCCACAGGTTTGCCCACAGGCGAAATCACCCTTGCGCCCCGCGCCCCGCTCGAGGGAAGGGCGCGCGAGATCATCTGCGGCGATCTGGTGCTGGAGGCCGGCGCGCCTGATGCGATGGCGCTGATCGTGGCCAAGCCGGGCCCGCGCGCGCCGCTTTCGCTGGCGCTGAAGGCGGCGCTCGGCCACGGCTGGCCGGAGCAGGGGGAGGCGCTGGGGCTGCCGGGCGAGGGCGCGCGGATCCTGTGGCGGGGGGCGCGCGAGGCGCTCGTGATCGGTGCGCCCCCGCCCGCCGCTTTTGCCGCGCTTGCCCCGCTCGCCCATGTGATCGACATGAGCGATGCCTTTGCCGCGCTGATCTTGCGCGAACACGGGCGCGACGGAGATACCGCCGATGCGCTCGCCCGCCTCACGCCGCTTGATCTGCGTCTCAAGGCCTTCCCGCCGGGGCGCACGGCGCGCGGCCTCCTCCACCGCATCCCGGCCCAGATCACCCGCCTTGGCGCAACCGCCTTCGAGATCCTCGTGCCGCGCAGCATGGCCGCTTCTGCCGAATCGGAGCTTCGCGGCGCGATGGAGCGATGCGCGGCACGCAATGCGGCCCGGGGGGGCTGAGCGCGCCGCCCGCGCGCACCCGGTCCCGCCCGCTCTCTGCATTGACGCTGGACAGCCGCGCCCCGCGCCCCGATAATCGCGCCCATGAGTCTGCCCCCCGGATTTCTTGATGAATTGCGAAATCGCGTCTCCCTCAGCCAGGTTGTGGGGCGGCGGGTGATCTGGGATCAGCGCAAGTCCAACCAGGCCAAGGGCGACATGTGGGCGCCATGCCCCTTTCACCAGGAAAAGACGGCGAGCTTCCATGTGGATGATCGCAAGGGCTTCTACTACTGCTTCGGCTGCCACGCAAAGGGCGATGCCATCAGCTTCATCCGCGAAACCGAGAATGCGGGCTTCATGGAGGCCGTCGAGATCCTCGCACGCGAGGCGGGGATGGAGATGCCGGCGCGCGATCCGAAGGCGCGGGAAAAGGCCGATCGGCGCAGCCGCCTCGCCGAGGTGATGGAACAGGCGGTGCAGCATTACCGCCTGCAGATGAAAACCGCCGCCGCCGCGCAGGCGCGCGATTACCTCGCCGGGCGCGGGCTTTCGCCCGAGGCGTTCGATCGCTGGGAGATCGGTTTTGCGCCCGATACGCGCCGGGGGCTCTTTGAGCATCTCGCCGGCAAGGGGGTGGCGGAGGAGCTGATCGTCGAGGCCGGGCTTGCGGCGCGGCCCGACGATGGCGGCGCGCCCTATGATCGCTTCCGCGGACGCATCATCTTCCCGATCCGCGATGCGCGCGGGCGGGCGATCGCGCTTGGCGGGCGGGCGATGGATCCGAACGCCCGCGCGAAATATCTCAATTCCCCCGAAACCCCGCTGTTTGACAAGGGCCGCACGCTCTACAATCACGGATCCGCCCGCGCGGCGGTGGGCAAGGGCGCGGCGCTGATCGTGGCCGAGGGCTACATGGATGTGATCGCGCTTTCTGAGGCCGGTTTTGCCGGGGCGGTGGCGCCTCTTGGCACCGCGATCACCGAGAGCCAGCTTGCGATGCTGTGGCGCATTCACCCCGAGCCGGTGATCGCGCTCGATGGCGATCAGGCGGGCCTGCGCGCGGGCTGGAGGCTCGTCGATCTGGCGCTGCCGATGATCGAGGCGGGCAACACGCTGCGGTTCGTTCTTCTCCCGGAAGGGCTCGATCCCGATGATCTGCTGCGCGCGCGCGGGAAAGGCGCGATGGAGGAGCTG
>JALVEX010000009.1 GCA_027030435.1 Paracoccaceae bacterium | reverse complement strand
TGATCAACGATCTGCCCGGGGTGCTCACGCGCCGGGCGAAAACCGGGATCCTCGAAATGATCGCACCGCGCCGGAAGGCGGGGCAGGATGTGCGGCTGGTGATCCTGCCCGACATCCCGGGCAAACATCAGCGCCGGAGCGCCCTCTCCCTCGCGCGCGAGGCCTTCACAAAACTGGGGCTCGCGCAAAAGCCCCGCGCGATCCTGATCCTTCACGATCTGGGCAGGAACCGGGTGGTCATCCTTCTCGGATCCGGCTACAGCCACGCGGAAAAGGAGAAGAAACGCCGCATTGTCGATACGGCCTATCGCCGGCTGGTGCGAAGGATGCCGCCCGCCGAGGCGCATCTGAAGGGCATGAGAACGCTGCTCAACGCCCTGCCGGCCAGGCCCGGCGCAGGCGCAGCGCGGGCGGGCACGAGCGGGCGGGGGAGCGAAACGCCCGGCACCGTTCTGCACGCCCCTCCCGAACCGGTTGATGAGCATAAGCCGCCCCTGATCCCGTGGAGCTGGGTGCTGCTCTCGGGGATCATCGGCTATGCGGGGGTCACATTCCTCGAATGGCGCCGGAAGCGGCGCGTTCTCGCCCTGATTTACGATAGCGGCGGGGTTTCATTGCGGGGTGGCGCTGAAAGCCCCTCCGGTGCCGCATGGTCCAGGGGCCTTCCGGCGGAGCGGCGCGCGGCGGCGCGCAGCATTCCCCTTCCGGGGCGGGGCCCTGAGCGCTGCGGCGATCCCTGCCCGCGCTGCGGCGGCCCCGTCTTCCGCGAAATCGTGGAGCCCGCGCCGCTCTTTGGCCCGAAGCATGTCCGCGCCGGCTGCGGGCGCTGCACCTGGTTCACCGAAACAGTGACCCGCCGCCCGCGCCTGGCGAAGGCCGAGAGCCGCCCCCCGATGGCCGATCTCAGGTGAACTTGCGGAAGAAGCGCGTGCTGTCGAACATCTCCTCGAGCCGCTCCATGCGCGCGCGGGTCTGCTCCCAGGTGCGCTCCTGCACCGCCGCGAGCAGGATTTCCAGCAGCAGCATCGGCACCACGTTGCTGTCCCAGGCCGAGGGCACGGCGATGCGGCTCGAAAGCACGTGATCGGCATGCGCGGCCACCGGCGAGCCCCACTGATCGGTAAAAAGCACCACCCGCGCGCCCCGCTCGCGCGCCATCCGCACGAGCTTCAGCGTGGCGTTTTCGTAGCGGCGCACATCGAACACCACCAGCACATCGCCCGCGCGCATGTTCAGCAGGTCATGCGGCCAGGCGTTGCTGAGCGAACGCACCAGCGTCACGCCGGGGCGCATCACCTGCAGATGCAGGAACATGTATTCGGCCAGCGCATGGGTGATCCGCCCGCCCACCACATAGGCGGCCGCGCCCGTATCGGCCAGGAGATCGGCCACCGCATCGAAGCTTGCCGTATCCACCTGCGCGAGGCTCTGGCGGATATTGCCGATCACCGCCTCGGTGAAGCGGTTCAGGATATGCTGATCGGGCGCCTGCGCGGCCCAGGTTTCATGCTTGGCGATGGGGCTTGAAATCTTCTCTTCAAGCTCGCGGCGCAATCCGGCCTGAAACTCGGGGAAACCGCTGAATCCGAGCTTCTGCACCATGCGCACCACGGTGGGCGTGGAAACCTGCGCCTTCTTCGCCACTGCGGTGATGCTCGAAAGCCCCGAAACCGGGTAATTCTCCAGAAGCGAGCCGGCAAGCTGGCGCTCGGCGCGCGTCAGTTCGCCAAAAGCGGCATTCAGCCGCTCGGCGATCGTCTGGGCCTGATCCTGCTGTGGTTCCTGCACGGCTCCCCCCCGGTTTTGCTTGGTATAGCAACAGGCGCATCGGCGGTGAAGAAATTATTTCAGAACAAGGATTGACAGCGCGCCTGCCTTTGAAGAACTCTTTTCACGACTGAAGGCGCCAGTGGGGCGTGGATTCGCGCGAGATGCGGAGGGGGGATGACGCAGAAAGCCGAAAATGAAAGCGGTGCGCCCGCAAAGTGCATCGGGAACGGAGGCACCGGCGCGCCTCTGGTTTTCGTCTGCGAACACGCTTCCAATCACATCCCGGAGAAATACGGAAATCTCGGCCTCGAGGAAGCGGTGCGCGAAAGCCATGTGGCCTGGGATCCGGGCGCTTCGGCGGTGGCGCGCCGGCTGGCGGAAGCGCTTGAAGGGCCGCTGGTGGAAAGCGCCGTCTCGCGGCTTGTCTATGATTGCAACCGCCCGCCCGAGGCCCCCGACGCCATGCCGGCAAGAAGCGAGATCCACGAGATCCCCGGCAATCGGGCGCTCGGCGAAGAGGCGCGGGCGGCGCGCACGGCCGAAGTCTATGAGCCCTTCCGCCGGCTGCTGTCCGAAACCATCGCCGCCCGCCCCCTGCCGCCGGCGCTCATCACCATCCACAGCTTCACGCCCGTCTATCACGGACGTGCGCGCGATGTGGAAATCGGCATCCTCCACGATGCCGACAGCCGCCTTGCCGATGCGATGCTGGAAAGCGCGCCGCAGTTCACCTCACGCAAGGTGGCGCGCAACGCCCCCTACGGCCCCGAACATGGCGTGACCCACACCCTGCGCGAACACGCCCTGCCCACGGGCCTTCTGAACGTGATGATCGAGATCAGGAACGATCTGATCGCCAGCGAGGAGGACCAGGCGGGAATGGCCGACATGCTTGCGCGCTGGATTGCCCACGCGCTGATCCGCGCCGGCCACCCGCTGCCCGCCGCTCCGGGGAAAGCCCCGGGAAAGGAGGCCGCATGCCACGACTAGCCATCCTCTATGTCCGCGCCATCGACAGGCTGAATTATCGCCTCGGGCGGATCGTCATGTATGGCATCTTCCTGATGATCGGCGTGCTCCTGTGGTCCTCGCTCTCGAAAACCTTCTTCGTGCCTTCGCAATGGACGCTGGAGATCGCGCAATTCGCGCTTGTCGCCTATTACACGCTGGGCGGGCCCTATTCGATCCAGCTTGGCGCCAATGTGCGCATGGATCTCTTCTACGGCAGCTGGAGCCCGCGCACGCGGGCAATGGTGGATGCCTTCACGGTGCTGTTCCTGATCTTCTACCTCGGGGTGATGCTTTACGGCGCGCTCACCTCCACCGCCTATGCGCTCGGCTATTTCGGCGACGAACCCTTTCGCTTCTGGCGCGAACTCGCCTGGACCTTCCTCACCCAGGGGCCTTCCGGCGCGGGCGACATGCTGGGCTTTCTCGAGCGCTCCCCCACCGCCTGGCGGCCCTATCTCTGGCCGGTGAAGGTGATCATGTCGATCGGCATCTTCCTCATGCTGCTGCAGGCGTTCAGCGAGCTTCTGAAGGATATCGCCACGCTCAGGGGGGTTGATCTGCGCGCCGGCGAGCCGGCGGCGAAGCAACGCGGGGAGGCGAGCTGATGTCTCACGAGGCCATTGCGATCTTCATGTTCGCCAGCATGATGCTGACGCTTTTCACCGGCCAGCGGGTTTTCGGCGCCATCGGCGCGGTGGCGGCGGCGGCGGCGCTGATGCTGTGGGGCACGGGCGGCAGCGACATCCCCTTCTCGGCCGCCATGAAGCTGATGAAATGGTATCCGCTTCTCACCCTGCCGATGTTCATCTTCATGGGCTATGTGCTGAGCGAAAGCCGGATCGCCGATGATCTCTACAAGATGTTCCATGTGTGGATGGGGAGCGTCTCGGGGGGGCTGGCGATCGGCACCATCGGGCTGATGGTGCTGATCTCGGCCATGAACGGGCTTTCTGTGGCCGGCATGGCGATCGGCGCCACCATCGCGCTGCCCGAGCTTCTCAAGCGCGGCTATGACAAGCGCATGGTCACCGGCGTTATCCAGGCGGGCAGTTCGCTGGGCATCCTGGTGCCGCCCTCGGTGGTGCTGGTGCTTTATGCGATGATCGCGCGCCAGCCGGTGGGGCAGTTGTGGCTCGCGGGCGTCATGCCGGGGCTGATGATGGCGGGGATGTTCATGCTCTACATCTGGCTGCGCTGCCGGCTCAATCCGGCGCTCGGCCCCACGCTCGCGCCCGAAGAGCGCGCGGCCTTCAATCGCGATCTGCCGCTGGTGATCAATCTCGCGCTCTGGGCATGGGGGGCGATGGTGGTGGCCTTCTTCTGGCTGATCAGGCGCGGGATCATCGCCCTGCCCGACGGCCAGTTGACCGGCCTTCTCGTGCTGATCGCGGTGATCGGCGCCTCGGTGCTGGTGTGGCGGATGCGCGAAAGGCTGGGGCCGAAGATCACCATCCACATGGCGGAGAAATACCATCTGCTTCTGGCCGGCCTGCTGCCGCTGGTGATCTTCTTCTCGATGATGGTGCCGTTCGTCAACGGCTGGACATCGCTCACCGAAAGCTCGGCCATCGGCGCGGTGGTGGCTTTCCTCGCCGCCGTGATGAAGGGGCGGATGACGCGCGAGGTGTTCGAAAACTCGGTGCGCAACACGCTCGCCATCACCTGCATGTTCATGTGGATCATCGTGGCCGCCATGGGCTTCGGCGCGGTGTTCGACGGGCTTGGCGCGGTGCGCGCGATCGACAATCTCTTCACCGAACAGCTCGGCCTCGACCCCTGGACGATCCTGATCCTGATGCAGCTTTCCTTCCTGATCATGGGCACCTTCCTCGACGATACCGCAATGCTGGTGATCGTCGCGCCGCTCTACATTCCGCTGGTGCGCCATCTGGGCTTCGATCTGATCTGGTATGGCGTGCTCTATACCATCACCACCCAGATCGCCTACATGACGCCCCCCTTCGGCTACAATCTCTTCCTGATGCGCGCCATGGCGCCGAAGGAAATCACGCTGAGGGACATCTACGCCTCGATCTGGCCCTTCGTGATCGTCATGGTGCTGGCGCTCACGATCATCATGCTGGTGCCCGAGATCGCGCTGTGGCTGCCGCATCTGATATACAACAGATAAACCAAGAACCCCGCCAAAGCCAAAGCGGGGCGCTGACGGGGGCAAGAAGCCCGTGAAACCGACCAACAAGGAGAGATAAGATGACGACAAGACGCAAGTTCCTGAAAACCGCCGGCCTCGGCGCCGCCGCAACGGCGCTCGCCGCCCCGGCCGTGAAGGGGCAGTCCAAGATCAAGTGGCGCCTGCAGACATATGCCGGCCCGGCGCTCGCCGAGCACGTGATCAAGCCCCAGATCGACATGTTCAACCGCATCGCGCGCGACGAAATGGAGATCGAGCTTTATTTCGCCGATCAGCTGGTGCCCACGGGCGAGCTTTTCCGCGCCATGCAGAAGGGCACCATCGACGCCGTGCAATCGGATGACGATTCCATGGCCAGCCCCACGGAAGTGACCGTTTTCGGCGGCTACTTCCCCTTCGCGCTCAGATATTCGCTCGATGTGCCGGTGCTGTTCAATCAATACGGGCTCGATGAGATCTGGAAGCAGGAATATGCCAAGGTGGGCGTGCAGCACATCTCTGCCGGGGCCTGGGATCCCTGCCATTTCGCATCCAAGAAGCCGATCAATCACCTCGACGATCTGAAGGGGCTGAGGGTGTTCACCTTCCCCACCGCCGGGCGCTTCCTGACGCGCTTCGGGGTGATCCCGGTGACCCTGCCGTGGGAAGACGTGGAAGTGGCGCTGCAGACGGGCGAGCTTGACGCCATCGCCTGGTCGGGCATCACCGAGGATTACACCGTCGGCTGGGCGGATGTGACGGATTACTTCCTCACCAACAACATCTCGGGCGCCTGGATCGGCCATTTCTTCGCCAATCAGGAGCGCTGGAACGAGCTTCCGGATCACCTGAAGGATCTGTTCCGCGCCTGCACCGATGCCTCGCACTACTACCGCCAGTGGTGGTACTGGGGCGGCGAGGCGGCGCTGCGTGTGAATGGCGACAAGCTGAAGCTCACCACCATCCCGGCCGAGGAATGGGCCAAGGTGGAGGCCGAGGCGAAGAAATTCTGGGACGAGATCGCCGCCGAATCCGAGACCAAGGCAAAAGTGGTTGCCAAGATC
>JALVEX010000008.1 GCA_027030435.1 Paracoccaceae bacterium | reverse complement strand
TGGTTGATCGGGGCCGTGGTGGTTTCAAGAGCGCGGCGCGCGGCCTCGATGCGCAGCTTCTGGACATAGGCAAGTGGTGTCAGGCCGGTGGCGCGTTCGAAGCGGCGCAGGAAGGTGCGTTCGCTCAGGGCAACCGCCTGCGCGAGGCCGGCAATCGAGATCGGAGCGGTGAAGGTGCGGGCGATCAGGCTTTGCGCCTGCTCTATGGGGCGATCGCCGTGGTGCATCGGTGGAGAGAAGCCGCGATAGGGCCGCTGTTCGCGCCGCCCGGTATCGGTAACGAAATGGCGGCCGACCTCGCGCATGATGGCCGGACCGGAGAAATGGGCGATCAGTTCGAGCGCGAGATCGATCCAGGAAAGGAGGCCGCCCGCGGTGATGACATGCCCGTCACGGATCAGGATCGCATCCGCGTTGACCCGGGATTTCGGAAAGCGCGCCTGCAGATCGGCCTCCAGGGCCCAATGGGTGGTGACGGAGCGCCCGTCCAGAAGTCCGGCGGCGCCGAGGAGAAAGGCGCCGGCACAGGCAGAGGCGATCAGGCAGGAATCGGGCAGGCCGCGCAGCCAGCCGGCAAGGGCGGGAGGCGGTGTCAGGTATGCGTCGCTGTCAAAGGCAGGGGGCAGGATGACCGCATCCGGCGCGGCCCCCGGCAGGCGCCCGGTGGTAAGGGTGATTTCGGGGAGCCCCTCGCGTTTGTGCAATCTTGCGCCATGGCAGAACATTTCCTGCAGACCGGCGATTGCCGCGCGTGAGGCGCCCGGATAATCGAGCAGGAACAGACCCGGCATTGTTCGTTTTGTCCGAAATGAAGCGATTTATGTCACTTCCGACACTTACGGGAAGCGCCGGGGCATGGCAAGCAGAGGGCCGGACAACAACATGATGAGGAACAGGATGGAAAACACGGCCCTGCTGATCGTTGACATGCAAAATGATTATTTCGGCGGCGGGAAGTTCCCGCTTGTCGGGATTGATGCCGCTGCGGAAAATGCCGCCCGGCTGCTGGCGGCTTTCAGAGAGAGCGGAAAACCGGTGATCCATGTCCGGCACGAGATCCTGCGCGAAAAAGCGCCGTTCTTCGCCCCGGGCAGCATCGGGGCTCAGATACATGAGACGGTCGCCCCGCAGGGAGATGAGAGGGTAATCACCAAGAATTTCCCGAACAGTTTCCGTGAAACGAGTTTGCAGGGGCATCTGCAGGCGCTTGGAACGCGCGATCTGGTGATCTGCGGTGCGATGAGCCATTTCTGCATAGATGCCACCGTGCGTGCGGCGTCCGATCTGGGCTATGGGTGCACCGTGGCCCATGATGCCTGTGCCACCCGCGATCTGGAATTCGGGGGGATTTCTGTTCCGGCGGTGCAGGTTCATGCGGGGTTCATGGCGGCACTGGCCTCCGGTTACGGCGCAATATTGCCGACAGACCGGCTCATTGCCTGATTGCAGGGCCACAGGGCGCGGGCTATGGTCCCCCACGGATGCAGGATGTGGGGAAAGCGATGACAGGGCCAGCCTATCTGAACTGTGATAACGGGCGGCGGATTGCCTATCACCAGACAGCGGGGAAAGGCCCCGGGGTGGTGTTCCTCGGCGGTTTCAAATCCGACATGGAAGGCACCAAGGCGCTCTATCTGGAGGCCTGGGCGAAGCGCACGGGCCGCGCCTTCCTGCGCTTCGATTATTCGGGCCATGGGCAATCCTCGGGCGCCTTCGAGGCGGGCAGCATCGGCGATTGGGCCGAGGATGCAGAGGCCGCGATCGGGGCGCTCACACAGGGGCCGCAGGTGCTGGTGGGCTCGTCCATGGGCGGCTGGATCGCGCTTCTGATGGCGCGCCGTATTCCCGAACGCATCGCCGGGCTGGTGGGCATCGCGGCCGCGCCCGATTTCACCGAAGATGGGATGTGGGCCGCGTTCTCCGACGCGCAGCGGGCGGAAATCCTGGAGAAGGGCCGGATCGCGCTCCCCTCGGAATATGGCGAGCCCTACATCATCACCCGCCGCCTGATCGAGGACGGGCGCAGGCATCTCGTGCTGCGCGCGCCATTGCCGCTGCCGTTTCCCACGCGCTTCCTTCAGGGCACGGCGGATGCGGATGTCGATCAGAGCGTGGCCCTGCGCCTGCTCGAACATGCCGATGGTCCGGATATCCGCCTCACGCTCGTGAAGGGCGCCGATCACCGCTTTTCCGATCCCGATTGCCTGGCGCTGATCGAGAGCAGCGTTGAAGAGGTGATCGCCCGGGCCGGGCAGGGTGCGGGGCGGAGGGCGGGATGAGCGTTATCCCTCCCGAGTCCGCCTCCCCCACGCCACCCGCCGAGCCCTTGGTGCTGATCCCCGGCATGATGTGCGATGCGCGCCTTTTCCTGCCCCAGATCATCGCGTTTTCAGGCGAACGGCCGGTGCATGTGGCCAATATCACCGGTGCCGACAGGGTGGAGGCCATGGCCGAGGCCGTGCTGGCAAGCGCTCCGCCCCGCTTCGCCCTCGCCGGGCTTTCGCTTGGCGGGATCGTGGCGATGGAGGTGATCCGCCGCGCGCCCGAGCGCGTGAGCCGCATCGCGCTCATGGATACCAACGCCCAGGCCGAGCCGCCAGCCGTGGCCGCGAGCCGCGAGCCGCAGATCGTGGCGGTGATGGCCGGGCGGCTCGAGGATGTGATGGGCGAGGTGATGCGCCCGGAATATCTGGCGCCGGGGCCGCACCGGATGGAGCTCATCCGCATGATGTGCGAAATGGCGCTCGATCTAGGGGAGGGGGTGTTCGTGCGCCAGTCGCGCGCCCTTCAGCGCCGCCCCGATCAGCAGAAGACCCTTCGCACCATCCGCGTGCCGGCGCTGGTGCTCTGTGGCGAGCATGACGGCCTCACCCCCGTGCGCCGCCATGATTTCATGGCCATGCTGATTCCGCGCGCCAAGCTGAAGATCATTCCCGAGGCCGGCCATCTGCCGACGCTGGAAAAGCCGCTCGCCACCAATGAGGCCTTGCGCGAATGGCTCGCCGAGCCCGCCTGAAGCGCGGGGATCAGCGGCCGTGGCGCGCTGAAAGATCGGCCACGAGCCCCTCGGCCGCCGCCTCGATCAGATCGAGGCAGCCTTCGAAATCGCGGGTGTAATAGGGATCGGGCACATGATCGGCGCCGGCGTGCGGGCTGTCTGCCGGCAGGAAATCCGTCAGCAGATGCAGGGGCGTTTCATTGCCGGGCGGGCGCAGGGCCTCGATATGGGCGGCGTTCTCGCCGTCCATGGCGCAGATGAGATCGAAACGGGAAAAATCGGCCGGATCGAACTGCCGCGCCCTCAGATCATCCATTGTGATCCCGCTACGTCGCGCCGCTTCCCGCATCGGCCCGTAGGGCGGCTTGCCCGCATGCCAGCCGGCGGTGCCGGCGCTGTCGAGCGCAAGCGCGAGGCCCCGGCGCGCCGCGATCTCGCGGGTCACCGCCTCGGCCGCAGGGGAGCGGCAGACATTGCCGAGGCAGACGAAAAGGATGCGCGTTCGGCCTCCTGCGTTTTCCATTTCCGTGCCCCTGCCTCTGCATCGCGGAAGGGACAGCCCGGCAAGGCTGCCCCTTTGGTTTTCGAGGGGATTGTCAGTTCCCCGTCTTCATTTCGCCATCGCCCATTTTCATGCCGTCCATCTTCATTTCGCCCATGCCGCCTTCGGGCATGCGCTCGAGATCGACAGGCACTTCGATGGCAAGTTCGCCGGCCTTCTCGAACACCAGCACGATCGGAACGATCTCGCCATCCTTCAGCGGCTTCTTCAGCCCCATCAGCATGACGTGATCGCCCCCGCGCTTCAGCTGGTGCGTGCCATGCGCCGGCACGGGGAAGCCGTCTTCATCGCGGCGCATCTGCATCACGCCGTTTTCGCCGTGGATATGGGTGTGAAGCTCCGTCTTCTTGGCCACATCGCTGCGGGCGCCGATCAGGCGATCATCCTGATCGGTATCGTTTCTGATGATGAAGAAGGCCGCGCCGGTCTTTGCGGTGGGGCCGGAGGAGCGCGCATAGGCGTCCTCGATCGTGATGCCCCCGGCCAGGGCGGGGGCGGCGAAGAAAGCGGTGGCCAGAGCGGCCGTGATGGTCTTGCGGACAGACATTTCCTGTCTCCTTCGGTATTGCGTGGTTTCTGAATGCTGGAATCGGGGTTCAGGCCGATTGCGGCGGACCACGGGCCGAAGGGGCGAGGGTTTCGCGCGAAAGCCGGGTGGTTTCGGGCCGGATGACAGCCCGGGAAATGCGGACAGGGCGCGGCAGAGGGGCCGGCGGCGGCGCGAAGGTCGCCACCATCTGCATCATCGCATCGGGGCACATGTGGATGGTTTTGACCGGCGCGCCATCGGGGCCGATGGTGATCGTGGTGATCCCGACCCCGGTGCAGATCACGATCTGCCCGGCCACCTCGGGCTGCCCCTGCCCGCGCGCCACCGCCATGCCGAAGCCGGTGAGGGCCAGCGTGAGGGAAAGAAAAAGGGCGAGGGCGGTGCGGATCATGGGGCCATCATGGCGCGCAGCGGAGGGGAGTGCAAGCCGGTAATAAGGGCGTATGCCGACCGGCAGCCGCGGGCCGGGAGGGCAAGCAGAAGGCCCCGCCTTGAGGCAGGGCCTTTCGGTGCCTTCCGGACGGATCCGGGAAAAGCTCAGGCGGCGGTTTCGGCCTGGGCTTTCAGGATTTCCTTCTTGATCTTCAGCGCGTTGGGCGAAAGATCGGCATCCTTCGCCTTCATCAGGAAGGCATCGAGCCCGCCGCGGTGATCCACCGTGCGCAGTGCCGCGGCCGAGATGCGCAGCTTGAAGGAGCGCCCCAGGATGTCCGACATCAGCGTGACTTCGCTGAGGTTGGGCAGGAAGCGGCGCTTCGTCCGGTTGTTGGCGTGGCTGACGTTGTTGCCCGTCATCGGGCCCTTGCCAGTGAGTTCGCAGCGGCGTGCCATCGTTTCGTTCCTTGTTTCTGGGCCACTCCCGGCATCTGATGAAGGGGGGCCGATAACGCAACAGGGCACTGCGCCGGGTGAATCACCTCACAGTGCCCTCCAATTCCGCCTGCGGATTTAGGCGGATTGGGCGGGGGCGTCAAGGGGGGATCGGGGCCGGGCAACGGCGAGAGCCCCCGGATCGGGCGGCGTCAGGCCACATCCGCATCCCGCCCAAGAAACCCGCCGGACTGACGCGCCCAGAGCCCGGCGTAGATCCCGCCGGCTGCCAGAAGTTCCTCGTGGGTGCCGCTTTCCGCGATCCGCCCCTGATCGAGCACCACGATCCGATCCATGCGCGCGATGGTGGAAAGGCGGTGGGCGATGGCGATCACCGTCTTGCCCTCCATCACCCCGTAAAGGGTGCGCTGGATGGCTTCCTCCACCTCGCTGTCGAGCGCGGAGGTGGCTTCATCGAGCACGAGGATCGGCGCATCCTTCAGGATCACCCGCGCCAGCGCGATCCGCTGGCGCTGCCCGCCCGAGAGCTTCACGCCCCGCTCGCCCACCAGCGCATCATACCCCCGCCGCCCCTCGGGATCGGTGAGGGAGAGGATGAAATCATGCGCCTCGGCGCGCTTCGCGGCGGCGATCATTTCGGCCTCGGAAGCGTCGGGATTGCCGTAGAGGATGTTGTCGCGCACGGAGCGGTGGAGGAGCGAGCTGTCCTGGGTGACCATGCCGATTGCGGCGCGCAGGCTCTTCTGCGTCACGTCCGCGATGTTCTGGCCGTCGATCAGGATCCGGCCCTTCTCGGCATCGCGAAAGCGCAGCAGGAGATTGACGAGGCTCGATTTCCCCGCCCCCGAGCGCCCAACGAGCCCCACCTTCCGGCCGGCGGGGATTTCGAGCGAAACATGATCGAGCCCGCCCTTTTCCTGCCCGTAATGGTGCGAGACATCGCGAAATTCGATGCTGCCCTCCTTGAGCGCAAGCGCCGGCGCGCCGGGCCTGTCCGTTACCGCATGGGGCACGGAAAGCGAGCGCAGCCCCTCCCGGATC
>JALVEX010000007.1 GCA_027030435.1 Paracoccaceae bacterium | reverse complement strand
GATCTCGCCGGGGCAGCGGATGGCGAGGCCGGGGCCGGGGAAGGGGTGGCGGCCGATGAAGCTTGCGGGCAGGCCCAGTTCGCGGCCCAAGGCCCGCACCTCGTCCTTGAACAGTTCGCGCAGGGGCTCCACCAGCTTCAGCCCCATCTTTTCTGGCAGGCCGCCCACGTTGTGATGCGATTTGATGGTGGCGCTCGGGCCGCCGGAGAAGCTCACGCTCTCGATCACGTCGGGGTAGAGCGTGCCCTGGGCCAGGAATTCCGCGCCCTCGATCTCATTGGCGTATTTCTGGAACACGTCGATGAACAGCCGGCCGATGATCTTGCGCTTGGTTTCGGGATCGCTCACGCCCTCGAGCTCGCCAAGGAACAGCTCGCTTTCGTCGGCATGGATGAGGCGGATGTTGTAGTGATCGCGAAACATCTTCACGACCTCCTCCGCCTCGCCCTCGCGCAGGAGCCCGTGATCGACGAAGACGCAGGTCAGCTGATCGCCGATCGCCTCGTGCAGGAGCACCGCCGTCACCGAACTGTCCACCCCGCCAGAAAGCCCGCATATCACCCGTGCCGAGCCCACCTGCTCGCGGATCTTGCGGATCGCTTCTTCGCGATAGGCGCCCATGGTCCAGTCGCCACTGAAGCCGGCGATGCGGATGAAGTTCTCCAGAAGCCGCGTGCCCTTCGGGGTGTGATGCACCTCGGGGTGGAACTGCACGGCGTAGAAATGGCGCGCGGGATCGCCGATGATGGCGAAGGGGGCGTTGGGAGAGGTGCCGTAGACCTCGAAGCCGGGCGCGATCTCGCTCACGTGATCGCCGTGGCTCATCCAGACCTGCTCCGCCCCCTCCTCGAACCAGCCCTCGAGAAGCGGCGAGCGCTTCTCGGTGGGGCTCACGAAGGCGCGGCCGAATTCCGCCGTGCCCTGGCCGCTCTCCACCCTGCCGCCGAGCATCTGCATCATCACCTGCTGGCCGTAGCAGATGCCGAGCACCGGCCCGCCGAGGGAAAAGACTTCCCTTGGCGGGCGCGGCGCGCCTTCATCGAGCACGCTGGCCGGGCCGCCCGAGAGGATCACCGCCTTCGGCGCGAAATCCTCGAGGAAGGCGGCATCCACCCTGTTGAACGGGTGGATCTCGCAATAGGTATCGAGCTCGCGCAGGCGGCGCGCGATCAGCTGCGTCACCTGGCTGCCGAAATCGATGATGAGAAGGCGGTCGTGGGCTCTGGCGATGTCTTTCATGCAGGCCGCAATAGGGGGGGAGGGCGCTCTGATCAAGCCCCCGATGTCGCTTTCCGGCGCAGGGCGGCGCAAATCTTGCATGGCGCGGGCGGGATCGGCCGTAATGCTTGGGCTGGAGATTTGCGCAAGCGGGAGCAGGGCATGAGCGAAGGCAGAAGAAGGCGGCGCGGCGGCGGCGGGGCGGCAAGGCGGGCGGCGCGCGGGGCGGTGCGCTTTGAAACCGCGCGTTTCATCGAGCGCAGGATACCAAATTTCGAGATCCTCGATGCCGAGGCGATCGAGATCATCGAGGAAAATGCCGAACTGGTGCTCGAGGAGATCGGGGTCACCTTCGCCGAAAACCCCGGCGCGCTCGAGCTGTGGCGCGCGGCGGGGGCGGATGTGGCGGGCGATCGCGTGCGCATCCCGCGCGGCCTTGCCCGCAGGCTCTGCGCCACGGCGCCCTCGCGCTTCACCCAGCACGCCCGCAACCCCGCGCGAAATGTCGAGATCGGCGGGCGCACGCTGGTGACGGCCCCGGTCTATGGCCCGCCCTTCGTGCGCGATCTCGAGGGCGGGCGGCGCTATGGCACGATGGAGGATTTCCGCAATTTCGTGCGCCTCGGCTTCATGTCGAAATACCTGCACCATTCCGGCGGCACCCTGTGCGAGCCCACCGACGTGGCGGTGAACAAGCGCCACCTCGACATGCTGCTCGCCCACATGACGCTTTCGGACAAACCCTTCATGGGCTCCGTCACCGCGCCGGAGCGGGCGGCGGATTCGGTGGCGATGTGCGAGCTTCTGTTCGGGCGCGATTTCGTGGCGGAGAATTGCGTGATGACATCGCTCGTCAACATCAATTCGCCGCTCACCTTCGATGCCACCATGATGGGCGCGCTCGAGGTCTATGCGCGCGCGGGGCAGGCCTGTATCGTCTCGCCCTTCATCGTGGGCGGCGCGATGGCGCCGGTGAGCGTGGCCGGAACGCTGACCCAGGTGCTGGCCGAAGTGCTGGCGGGTGTGGCCTACAGCCAGCTGATCCGCCCCGGCGCGCCGGTGATCTTCGGCTGTTTCGTCACCTCGATCGACATGAATTCCGGCGCGCCTACATTCGGCACGCCGGAAGCTTCACAAATCCTTTACGGTGCGGGGCAGCTTGCACGGCGCCTTAACCTTCCCTTCAGATCCGGCGGTGCGCTCTGCGGCTCCAAGCTGGCGGATGCGCAGGCCGGCTACGAGAGCGCCAACACCCTCAACGCGGCGCTGCTCGGGGGGGTCAACTTCATGCTCCACGCCTGCGGCTGGCTTGAAGGCGGGCTGGTGGCGGGGTTCGAGAAATTCGTGATGGACGCCGATCAGCTCGGCGTGCTGCACGGGCTCGCGAAGGGAATCGCGACCGACAAAAACGCCCAGGCGCTTGACGCCATCCGCGAGGTGGGGCCGGGGGGGCATTACCTCGGCTGCGCCCATACCCAGGCCAATTTCAGGGAGGCCTTCTGGCGCTCCGATCTCTTCGATTACAAGCCGTTTGAAACGTGGTCCGAGGAGGGCGGGCGCGATACGGTGGCGCTGGCGGCGGCGCGGGTGAAAAGGCTTCTGGCGGATTACGAGGCACCGGCGCTTGATGCGGGAATAGCCGAATCCCTTGAGGATTTCGTGCGCCGCAAGAAGGATTCGATGCCCGACGCATTCACCTGATCGCGGCGCGCTTCAGGCCGGATGGCGGCCGGCGCGGCTGCAATCAAGGCGGGCGCGCAGCAGGCGGGCCTCGCCCAGGAGCGCGATCAGCACTTCCACATGCCGCGCGATGCTGTAGCCGGCGTCTCCCGTCTTGCGGCGCGCCTCGAGGCGGGCCTCGATCTGCATCAGGGAGGCGATCGCCGCACCCGGCCCAGGCGGCACCGCACTGCGCAGGAGGCGGGAGAGGAAGCGCCGGCGGTCGTATTCCTGAAGCCCGATCCTGGCGGCCTGCATCAGAAGGCGGGGGCGGTGAAGCGATTCCAGAAGGCTCAGGATGTCTTTCATGGCGGCAATCCTCCAAATGGTGATTTGCCACAAGATTGACACAATTTAAGCGGGTGTTGCGCGTTGTCGCACTCGCGCGAACGTTGGTTTCAGAAAAGTTTAGTTTTTCAGCGCAATCATCGGTTGCGTCGCGTCTGTTAACCTTTGCGTAACCATATTTACCGCAGGTTTCTGGGCATATTGCGCAGGATCATTGAACGGAAGGGGGCTGCATTCATGGGTAAGCCTGGAGTGGTGGCGAGTATATCCGAAGTGATGATGGCCGACAGGCTTCTGCCCCGCTGGGTGCCGGTTTCTGTCCGGCGGTATCTGTTGCACACCGAATATGGCCTCCCGATCCGTGCCCTGGCGCGGCTCTCGGGGTGCCATGCCTCGACGGTGCTGCGCCAGGTGCGCAAATTCGAGAACAGGCGCGACGATCTCCTGGTTGACGAGGCGCTGGAACGCCTCGGGCGCAGGAGATTTCGCAATTTCGATCGCGCCAGCAAGGAGTTCACACAGATGTCAGCCCCGATTCGCAATACCCCCCCGTGCCCGGATGAAGCCACGCTCGAGCGCGAGGCGCGCCGCGTGCTGCGCCGCCTGTGCGAGCCGGGCGCTACGCTTGCCGTGGCCCGCGAGATGGAAAAGGCCGTCGTGGTGCGCGAGCTGCCGGGCGGCAGGACGACGCGCACCGCCGTGGTGGCGCGCGAGATCGCGCAGGCCATGGCGCTGAAGGACTGGATCCAGAGCAAGGGGGAGCGGGGGCGGATCATGCGCTACCGCATCACCTCCGCCGGGCGCGCGGCGCTGAAGCGCATGCTTTGTGCCGGGAAGAGCGGCGAGGGGCTGTGCGAGGGGCAGGCCGCCTTCGGCGAGCAGCATCGCGAATGGGGCGAGAAGGCGGTGATGGAGAAGGGGGCGAAATCGCCGCGCGCGGTGCGCTACAACATGGCCGAATCGCCCCTGCTCGCGCTCTCGCGGCGCAAGGACAGGAACGGCAACCCCTTCCTCACCGATGATCTGGTGGCCGCGGGCGAGCGTCTGCGCGAGGATTTCGAGCTGGCGCAGATGGGCCCGCGCGTGGCGCAGAACTGGGACAAGTTCCTCACCCCCGGCAACCGCGGCCAGTATGAGGGCGGCGCGGGGCCCGCCCCGGGGCCGCAGGCGGCGCGCGATCGGGTGATGGCGGCGCTCGCGGATCTGGGGCCGGGGCTTGGCGATGTGGTGCTGCGCTGCTGCTGCTTTCTCGAAGGGCTGGAAACGGCCGAGAAGCGCATGGGGTGGTCGGCGCGTTCGGGCAAGATCGTGCTCAGGATCGCGCTCCAGCGCCTCAAGCGCCATTACGAGGAGAGATACGGCAAGCACGGGCCCCTGATCGGCTGAATGCAGCCTGCCCCCTATCGAAAAGGGGGCAGGCTGGCTTTTGGCCCCGTGAGTGTCAGGCTTGCGGGGTGTCGGGATCGGTGAGCGCCTTGTCGAACATTCCGGCAATCGCCCCGCCGGCAAGCGGGATCAGGATGAAGAGCCAGAGCTGGGCAAGCGCCTGACCGCCGACAAACAGCGCCGGGCCGATGGAGCGGGCGGGGTTGACCGAAACCCCCGTCACGGTGATGCCCACCATGTGGATGCCGGCGAGCGTCAGCCCGATGGCGAGGCCGGCCATGGCGGAGGGCGCACCTTTTGCGGTGGCGCCGAGGATCACCAGCACGAAGAGGAAGGTGGCGATCAGCTCGAAGACGATGGCGGAGCCGATCCCGTATTCGCCGAGATAGCCCGGCCCCCAGCCGTTCTGCCCAAGGCCGTTTTCGGCCAGCGAATAATCCGCCTTGCCGCTTGCGATGATCAGCACGATGAGCGCGGCGATGGTGGCGCCGATGATCTGGGCGATGGCGTAGCGGATGAATTCGCCGCCCGACATGCGCCCCGCCGTCACCATACCCAGTGAAACCGCCGGGTTGAGATGGGCGCCCGAGATGGCGCCGAGCCCGTAGGCGGCGGCAACGATCGAGAGCCCGAAGGCGAGCGAGATGCCGAGCATGCCGATCTCACCGCCCATCAGCACCGCCGATCCGACGCCGAAAAAGACAAGGATGAAGGTGCCGAGCGCCTCAGCGATCATTTTTCTCAACATGGATACTGTTCCTTATTCTATGCAAGACGCCTGCATTTCCTGCATGGGCGCCATCGCAAATTCCCGCTGGCTCTTCCCCTTGTGATCCATTATCGCAGGGGCAAGGCCTGTTTCAGGGGAAAAATCGATGCGAAACCTCAAGGATCCCGCCAGCCGCCATCCGGAGAAGGCCCACCGGGCCGACAATCCCCAGCCGAAGAAGCCCGACTGGATCCGGGTGCGCGCGCCGGGGGGCAAGGGTTATGCCGATACCCGGCGCATCATGCGCGAACATGCCCTCAACACCGTCTGCGAGGAAGCGGGCTGCCCCAATGTGGGCGAGTGCTGGAATCAGGGCCACGCCACGATGATGATCATGGGCGAAATCTGCACCCGGGGCTGCACGTTCTGCAATATCGCCACCGGGCGGCCGGATGCGCTCGATCCCTTCGAGCCCGCGCGCGTGGCCGATGCGGTGGCGAAGCTCGGCCTGAGGCACGTGGTGATAACCTCCGTGGATCGCGATGATCTGGAGGATGGCGGGGCCGAGCATTTCGCCCGCACCATCCGCGCCATCCGCCACCGCACCCCCGAAACCACGATCGAGATCCTCACCCCTGATTTCCTCAAATGCGCCCCCGAGGTG
>JALVEX010000006.1 GCA_027030435.1 Paracoccaceae bacterium | reverse complement strand
CGCGCATGAGTGCCTGGCGCTCGAATACGCGGGCGGCGACAGGCTCTTTCTGCCGGTGGAGAATATCGAGCTTCTGTCGAAGTTCGGCCATGAGGAGGGGCTTCTCGATCGCCTCGGCTCGGGCGCCTGGCAGGCGAAGAAGGCGCGCCTCAAGGCGCGGGTGCGCGAAATGGCCGAGCGCCTGATCCGCCTTGCCGCCGAGCGGGCGCTGCGCGAGGCCCCGAAGCTCCTCCCGCCCCCGCACGCCTGGGAGGAATTTTCCGCCCGGTTCCCCTATCAGGAAACCGAGGATCAACTCGATGCCATCGAGGACGTGCTCGCCGATCTCGCCTCCGGGCGGCCGATGGATCGCCTGATCTGCGGCGATGTGGGCTTCGGCAAGACGGAAATCGCCATGCGCGCGGCCTTCGTGGCGGCGATGAACGGCCATCAGGTGGCGGTGATCGCCCCCACCACGCTGCTGGCGCGCCAGCACTACAAGAGCTTCGCCGAGCGCTTCCGCGGCTTCCCGATCAACGTGGCGCAGCTTTCGCGCTTCGTGGGGGCCGACGAGGCCGCGCGCACCCGCGCCGGCATTGCCGATGGCACGGTGGATATCGTGATCGGCACCCATGCTCTGCTGGCGAAATCGGTGAAGTTCCGCAATCTCGGCCTGCTGGTGATCGACGAGGAGCAGCGCTTCGGCGTTGCCCACAAGGAGCGGCTGAAGGAGATGCGCTCGGACGTGCATGTGCTCACCCTCACCGCCACGCCGATCCCGCGCACGCTGCAGATGTCGCTCTCGGGCGTGCGCGATCTCTCGGTGATCGCCACGCCCCCCGTCGATCGCCTCGCCATCCGCACCTATGTGAGCGAATTCGATGCCGTCACCATCCGCGAGGCGCTCCTGCGCGAGCATTACCGGGGCGGGCAGAGCTTCTACGTGGTGCCCCGCGTGAAGGACATCCCCGAGATCGAGGAATTCCTGCGCGAGCACGTGCCGGAGGTTTCCTTCATAGTGGCCCATGCGCAGATGCCTTCGGGCGAGCTCGATCAGCGCATGAACGCCTTTTACGACGGCAAATACGATGTGCTGCTGGCCACCACCATCGTCGAGAGCGGGCTCGACATCCCCACCGCCAACACCATGATCATCCACCGCGCCGACATGTTCGGCCTCGCCCAGCTCTACCAGATCCGCGGCCGGGTGGGGCGCTCGAAAACCCGCGCCTATGCCTATCTCACCACGAAGCCGCGCGTGCCGCTCACGCCCGCGGCCGAAAAGCGCCTGCGCGTGCTCGGTGCGCTCGACAGCCTCGGCGCGGGCTTCACGCTGGCCAGCCAGGATCTCGATATCCGGGGTGCGGGCAACATCCTCGGCGAGGAGCAATCGGGCCAGATGCGCGAGGTGGGCCATGAGCTTTACCAGCAGATGCTGGAGGAGGCGATCGCGCGCATCCGCTCGGGCGAGGGCGAGGGGCTCGCCGATCTCGACGGCCAGTGGTCGCCCCAGATCAATCTCGGGGTCACGGTGCTGATCCCCGAGGATTACGTGCCCGATCTCGACGTGCGCCTCGGTCTCTACCGCCGCCTTTCGGGGCTCGCGACGAAGGTGGAGCTCGAAGGCTTCGCGGCCGAGCTGATCGACCGCTTCGGCAAGCTCCCGCCGGAAGTGAACACGCTGCTTCTGGTGGTGCGCATCAAGGCCATGTGCAAGCGCGCCGGCATCGCGCGGCTCGATGCCGGCCCGAAGGGCGCTACGATCCAGTTCCACAACGACAGGTTCGCCTCCCCCCGCGGGCTGGTGGAGTTCATCGAAAGCCAGCGCGGGCTGGCCAAGGTGCGCGACAACAGGATCGTCGTGCGGCGCGACTGGAAGAACGCCGCCGATCGCATCAAGGGCGCCTTCGCCATCGCCCGCGATCTGGCCCAGAAGGTGGTGGAGGAAGAGAAGCGCCAAAAAGCCGCGAAGAAGTGAGCGCGCGGCCAGGGCCCGGCATTTGCCGCCCCTTTTCCCTCCTGTCCATCACTGGTCTGGAAATATCCCCGCCGGAGGCATGAAAGTTCCCGGCCTTGCGCCGGCCGGCGCGGGCGGGATGCCTCCGGCGGGGATATTGGCGGGACCAGTGATGAGGCCTGCGTTCAGGCCTCGGGCGCCGGTTCTTCGCGGATCTTCTGCATCAGCATGAGGGCAAGCGCGACGCAGAGGAAGATGCCGATCGCGAGGGGCAGGGGGGTGCCGTCGAAGGCGAGGCCGAGGGGGGCGGCGATCAGCACGGCGGCCACGGTGGAAACCGCGCCGATCACCGAAGCCGCCATGCCGGCGACATGGCCCAGGGGCTCCATGGCGATGGCGTTGAGATTGCCGAGCGTGAGGCCGACCATGAAGAACACGCTTGTCTGCCACAGCACATAGGCGGCGAGCGCGGCGTGGCCCGAGAGCGTGTTGGTGGCGAGGAGCAGGATCATCAGCCCCGAGGCGAGAAGCTGCATCAGAAGCGCCGCATGCACCATGCGCCGCATCCCGAGCCGCATCACGAGGCGGGCGTTCAGGATGTTGGCCGAGGCGGTGGTGATGGCGATGGCGCCGAACCAGTAGGGGAAGTTTTCGCCCTCGCCGAAGGTGATGTCGAAGATCGGCTGGGAGGAGGAGAGCATGCCGAAGAGGCTGCCAAAGACCAGCGCCTGGATCATGATGGCGATGCGCACGGTGGGATGGGCGAGCACTTCCTTCAGGGCTTCAAGGAGGGGCGCCCATTCAAGCGGTCGGCGGCGCTCGGGGGGGAGGGTCTCGGGCTGGCGCAGGCCAAACCAGAGGCCGGAGAGGAGGGCGAAGATCACGAAGGCGAAGAACACCCCCCGCCAGCCGGCGAAATGGATGATGACGGCGCCGATCGTGGGCGCGAGCACCGGCACGAGGGTGAAGATCAGCATGACGAAGGACATGAGCCTCGCCATGCCCCGCCCGGCATAGAGATCGCGGATGATGGCCAGCGAAACCACCCTCGGCCCCGCCGCGCCGATCCCCTGCAGGAGCCGCGCGGCAAGCAGGAGCGGGAGCGATTGCGCGAATGCGCCGAGAAGGGCCGCCAGCATGTAGAGCGCGGTGCCGGCGAGCAGCACGGGCTTCCTGCCGAAGGCGTCCGAAAGGGGGCCGGTGAAGAAGGTGCCGAGCCCCATGCCGAGCACGAAGCTCGTCAGCATAAGCTGGGCGCGGTTCGGCGCGTCGGGGCTGAGATCGGCGGCGATCTGGGGCAGGGCGGGCAGCATGGCATCGATCGAGAAGGCGATGGTGGAAAACAGCATCGCCATCAGCGCCACGAATTCGGCGCGCGAGAGGGGGGGCTTTGCCGCTGCCATCAGGAGGGCGCGCGCCGCTCGGGCTGTCCGCCGCTTTCCGTTAGTTCGGCGATGATGCGCTCCCAGTCCTCGCTCGGGACCGCGCCATTGGCCACATACTGGCGATTGATGATGAAGGTGGGGATGCCCTTGATGCCCATGTCGCGCGCCGCCTTGTCCTCGGCCAGCACGGTATCCTTGTCGGCGTCGGTGGCGAGGAGGCGCAGGATCATCTCGCGATCCATGCCGGCGCGCGCGCCCAGATCGGCCAGCACCTCTGCCTTGCCGATATCGCGCGCCTCGTTGAAATAGGCGCGAAAGAGGCTGGTGGCCACCGGCGTCTGCCGCCCCTCGAGCCCGGCCCAGTGGATCAGGCGGTGGGCGTCGAGCGTGTTGGGCGTGCGCTCGATGGCGGCGAAATCGATGCCGAGCCCCATTTCCTCGGCCGCTTCCAGCACCGGCTTGTAGGCCTTCGCGGCCCCCATCTGCCCGCCGAACTTGGCTTCGAGATACTCGGCGCGGTCCATGCCGCATTTGGGCATGCCGAGATTGAGCATGAAGGGCTTCCAGGTGATGGCGAACGGGTGTTCGGGGTGGCGCTCGAGGGCGCGGGCGAGGCGGGTCCAGCCGATGTAGCACCAGGGGCAGATCGGATCGGAATATATCTCAAGCGGAATCATGGCGGGCCTCGTGGGTTTCGCGCAAGGCGCGGCGCAGGATCTTGCCGTTTGCCCCTTTCGGGATTTCCGGCAGGTGGCGGTAGAGGCGCGGCTGCTTGTAGCGCGCGAGCCTTTCGCCCATGTAGGCCCTGAGCGCGGCTTCGTCCAGAGGGGCGGGGGCGGTGTAGAAGGCGGCGATCACGCTGGCGTCCGCCTTGACGGCCAGCTCCACCGCCGCCGCCTCGCCGATTTCGGGATGGGACTGGAGCGCCTGCTCGATCTCGAGGGGCGAGACGCGATAGCCGCCGGCGTTCAGCATGTCGTCATTGCGCCCGAGGTAGCGCACGGCGCCCTCGGGGGTGAATTCGCCCATGTCGCCGGTCAGGAACCACTCGCCGCGAAAGCGCCGGGCGGTTTCCTGTGGCTGCTGCCAGTAGCCCAGAAAAAGCCCGGGATCGGAGCGGTGAACGGCGATTTCTCCCGCTTCGCCGGCGGGCAGGGGGCAGCCTTCGGGATCGAGCACCGCCACGTGCCGCCCCGGCTGGGGGAAGCCGAGCGTGCCTTCGGGCGCTGGGCGGGCGGGGGAGCCGGAGATGAAGGTGGAACATTCCGACATCCCGTAGGCTTCATGCAGCGCGGTGCCGGTGGCATCAAACCAGCGCGCGCGGGTGGGTTCGGGGAGCTTCTCGCCCGCCGAAAGCCCGTGGCGCAGGGCGGGGGCGGTGATCGCCGGGTGTGCGCGCAGCATCTGGCGGTAGATGCCGGGCGCGGCGGCGAAGATGGTGATGTCTTGCGCGGCCATGATGGCGGGCAGATCGGCGGGGGCTGTGCCGGGCGCGGGGATCACGGCGGTGGCGCCCATGCTCCAGGGATCCAGGAGGCCGGTGCCGAGGGTGTATGTCCAGTTGAAGGCGCCGGCGTGGAGGAAACGATCGTCGGAGCCCGCGCCATACCAGCCGCCCCGCATCATGCGCCGCGCAAGGATCGCGCGGTGGGCGTGGATGACGGCCATGGGGCGCCCGGAGGTGCCGGAGGTGTAGATGACATAGGCGGGGCGATCGGGATCGCCCATGTGGAAGGGGGCGGGCGGCAGCGCGTGGAAGCGGGCGAGATCTTCGGGGCCGAGCACCGGGCAGGGGGGATCGGCGGGGCAGGCGACGGCTTCATCGCGCAGGATGAGGGCGGGAGCGATTTCCTCGATGATGCGGGCGGTTTCCGGCTCCGTCAGCATGGCGGAGGTGGGCACGGGCAGGGCGCCGATGGCGGTGGCGGCGAGGAAGGCGAGGGGGAATTCGGGCGTGTTGCCAAGGCGCAGGAGCACGCGATCGCCGGGGCGGATGCCGGCGCGCTCGAGGCCCGTGGCGATGCCGAGCGCGGCACGGCCGAGGGCGGCGTGGCTCATGGTTTCGCAGGCCCCGTCGGGCGCGGCGATCACCAGCGCGGGCTTTTCGGGGGTGCCGCCGCCGCCGGCCAGCACATGGGCGGCGAGGTTGAAGCCGATGTTCTGCGTGTCGGGGGCGGGTGGTTCTTCGTGCATGAAGTGGTGCTACGCCGCGGATGCGGAGGGTGCAAGGGGCGGGTGGTGCGCCGATCCCGCCCGAAGATGCGTTTGCGGCTTCTGGGCGCGTGCCGTGTGCCCATGCCCGGCCGTGGCGCCTGTGGGGCGGCGGGATGCCTCCGGCGGGGATATTTACCGGACCAGTGATGGACAGCGGGGAATGAGCAGGCAGGCGCGGAGCATGGGCTGGCGGCGCAAAGGAAGTTGGGCGGGCGTGATCGGGGCTCTCAGGGGATCTGGCCGATTTCCCCGGCCGCGCGGGCGATGGCGGCGGGATCCATGCTTTCAAGAGGAAGATCGAGGAAGGCGCGCACGCGCCTTGCAAGTGTGTCATGGGCTTCGCGAAAAGCGGTTTCCTGCAATTCGCGGGGGGCTGCGGCGGGATCATCGACGCCCCAATGGGCCCGTATGGGCGCGCCGGGCCATATGGGGCAGGCCTCTCCGGCGGCGGCTGAGCATACGGTGATCAC
>JALVEX010000005.1 GCA_027030435.1 Paracoccaceae bacterium | reverse complement strand
GGCGGTCATCGGGATCTCCATGCGGATTTCCCTTGTGCCGGGCGCGATCAGATCGGCAGCGATGGCGCGGGCAAAACTCTCCTTGCCCGGCAGCGCCGGGTAGGCAATTACCGGCGCGGCGGCCACCAGGCGCGCGGCGCGGCGCGTGATCAGATCGGGATCGCCGGGCCCGAGGCTTATGCCGTAAAGCGTGCCGCTCATCGCTTCACTAGGCTCCATTGCACTACCGGGCGCAGAGGCTTCCAGCCGCTCATCCGCCCCAGGGGCTCAAGCCGGCTTGCTTCTATCTTCACCAGATCGCCCTTATGTTCACGATAAAGGGCGGTGAGCGCGGCTTCGCTCTCGATCGTCACCGCATTGGCCACCAGCCGTCCCAGCGGGCGCAGCGCCAGCCAGCATGCCGCGAATGTTTCGCCCGATAGCCCGCCGCCGATGAAGATCGCATCCGGCGCGGGCAGGCCATCCAGCGCTTCCGGCGCAGCGCCATCGATCAGCTTCAGCCCCGGCACCCCGAGCGCCAGCGCGTTCTCGGCCGCCATGGCGCGGCGGTCGGCGCGCGGCTCGATCCCGATCGCTCGGGTGTAGCGCGCGGCACGCATCCACTCGATCGCCACCGAGCCGCAGCCGCAGCCCACATCCCACAGAAGCGCGCCGCGCATCGGCATCAGCTTCGCCACCGTCACCGCGCGCACCTCCTGCTTGGTCATGGTGCCGTCATGACGGAAAAGATCATCCGCAAGCCCCGGCACGCGGGGCAGAAGCGCCGCATCCGGCGAGGCGATGCACTCGACGGCCAGCGTGTTGAAGGGCGGCACCTCCATATCCCAGCTTTCGGCAAGGCCCTCGAAGCGCGCTTCCTTCGGCCCGCCCATGTTTGCCAGCACCACCATCCGGCTTTGCCCGAACCCGCGATCGGTGAGGAAGCGGGCGATCTGGCCCGGCGTTTCCGCCCCGGTCGTCAGGATCAGCAGCCGCTGGTCGGGCTGGATGAAGGCGATCATCTGCTCCACCGGCCGGCCATGCACGGTGAGCGTCTCCACATCCGCCATCGACCACCCCAGCCGTGCCGCGGCAAGCTGAAACGCGCCCACATGCGGGTGATAGACGATCTCGCCCGGCGCAAACGCCCGCCCGAGCTTCGCGCCCACCGAATACCAGAGCGGATCCCCCGAGGCGAGCACCACCACCCGCCGCCCGCGCAGGGCTTCCAGCTTCCCGGTGAGGGCATCGAAAGGCGAGGGCCAGCTGATCCGCTCCGCTCCGGGATCACGCGCGAGATCGTGATGGCGCTCTCCCCCCACGATCACTTCCGCCGCCTCCACCACTGCGCGGGTGGCGGGCGCAAGGCCCTCAAGCCCGTCCTCCCCGATGCCGACAACATGCAGCCAGGGCTTCATTCCACACCCTCCGGCATGCCCGCGGCCAGCGCATTCACTGCCGCCGCCACCATGGCCGAGCCGCCCCGCCGCCCGCGCAGGGCCACGAATTCACAGCCCCTGGGCGCGCGCGCAAGCTCTGCCTTGCTCTCCGCCGCTCCCACGAAACCAACCGGAAACCCGAGGATCAGCGCCGGTTTCGGCCAGCCCTTGTCCAGGAGTTCCAGAAGATGAAACAGCGCCGTGGGCGCATTGCCGATCGCCACGACAGCACCTTCCAGATGGTCACGCCAAAGCTCCACCGCCGCCGCCGAGCGCGTATTGCCGATTTCACGCGCAAGGCCCGGCACGCGCGGATCGTTGAGCGTCACGATCACATCGTTACCGGCGGGCAGGTTACGGCGGATCACACCGGCTGCAACCATCTCGCAATCGCAAAGCACCGGCGCGCCCGAGGCAAGCGCAGCCTGCCCCGCCGCGTAAGCGCCCGGTGAAAAATCCAGCCGGTCGGCCACCTCCACCATGCCGCAGGCATGAATGAGCCGCACCGCCACAGCCTCCATTCCCCGGTCAAAGCGATCAAGCCGCGCCTCGCGGCGAACTCTCGCGAAACTCTCGGCATAGATCGCCGCCGGATCCTTCTCATAGGGCCGCATCACACACCTTCATCTTGGCATAAATACTCCCGCCGGAGGCTCCTGCCCGCACCACGGCTCATGCCTTCGCCTTCCGCACGCTTTCGGGCCCAAGCGGATGCTTCGCATGGGGATATTCCGGGTGATGATGCTCGTGATCGCCGTGGTGATGATGGTGGTGATGGTGCTCCATCTCGAGCCGACATTCCCCGGTGCAGAAATCATCGCACAGATCGCAATCCGCCACGTTCGAGCCCGGCGCGCTGGCCCCTTGGCCCTCCACGTGATGGTGATGGCTTTCCTGCACAGCGCCCACCTCGGCCTCGAAGCCAAGCACTTGGGTGCGATATTTGCAGGTGCCGCAGGTGGGCGGCACGATCTCTCCCAGTTGTTCCGTCACCCGCTCGGCGAAGGTTTCCAGCACCTTCGGGTGATCCTTGAGATAGCCCGCCTTCACCCATTCGATCTCCGGGTGCGCGGCGGCCACCTGATCGGTGAAGCCGTAGATGCGGTCGATCAGGATGCCGGTGAAAAGAAAATAGGGAAACACGATCACCCGCCGGTAGCCAAGCTTCGCCACATGGGCGAGCGTGGGCTCCACCAGCGGGAAGGTCACGCCCGAATAGCCCACTTCGCACCAGCCAAAGCCCATGCCCTCCCACAGCATGCGCGCGATCTTGGCGACATTGCCGTTGGCGTCCGGGTCCGAGGCGCCGCGCCCGATCACCACAAGGCAGGTTTCCTCGAGCGCCACCTCGCCATGCTCGGCATTGGCGCGCTCCACCGCCTCGCGCACCCGATCGCCCGCCGCCGCCAGCATCTTCGGATCCACGCCGAGCTCACGCCCGTAGCTCACCTCTATCCCGTGCTTTGCGGCGTAGGTGTTGAGCACGGTGGGGATATCATTCTTCGTGTGCATGGCAGCAAAAAGCATCCCCGGCACGGCCAGGATCCGGGTGCAGCCCTTTTCGCGCAGCCGGTCCAGGCCATCACGGATCACCGGATTGGCGAACTCCAGATAGCCGTATTCGATTTCCCATTCATCGGGCAGAAGTGCGGGCAGCTTCTCGGCAAGAACGGCGAATTCATCCACGGCGGCCTCGGAGCGCGATCCGTGCCCGCAGATCATCACGCCGATCTTTTCCTGCTGCCTTGCATCCGTCATCGCACCTCTCCTTTCGAGCCAACCCAAAAGGGGTGCGTGCGGATCTTCCGCCTGCTCCCGACGACGCTGCTTGTGATCCCCGGTATGGGTCGATCATCCCGCAGCCAACCGCTCTGGCCCTCTGGGCTTCGTCTGATAGCGGTATAGGGTGCGGCCTGAGGGGGCGCAATCCCGTTTGCGGCAGAAACAAGAGCCAAAACGCCCCTAATGCGTGGCGTAATGCTCCACCATCGCGGCAAGATCCTTTGGCGGGGTTTCGCTTTGCAGGAAGGCGCAGGCATTGGGAATATGCCTGAAGATGGAGCCGTCGGAGAAGAAGGTCGTGTTGGTCACGAAGACAACACGCGCTTCGGGCCGCCGGTAGCTTGCGAAATCTGCGATGGCAAAGGCGCTGCCATCCTCGAGCACCAGATCGAGCACGATCACGGCCACGTCCTGCTCGCGCAGGATGTCGATTGCTTCGGTCTGGGAAGTCGCCAGCAGGGTCCTGAACCCGAGGCGCTCGACATGGCGCTGCCAGATGCGCCCCAGCGCCTCGTTACTTTCAACAATAAGTACCAACATAGAGCCTCCGTGTGTCGATATCCAGCAATCTGACACACCGTTCCCCGCAGTATTTTTTTCTTAACACTACCTAACAAATGGTTAACGGTTTCCTAACGCCAAACAGGAAACCACTCCATCTTGCCATATGCGCGGAAATCCGCTTCATGGAGGCCCGGCATCACGGAGAACGGCATGACGACCTGGATAACTATCTGCGATACCTGCAAACGCGAAGGCTGGGAAGCTGGCGAAAAGGGCAATGCCACCGATGGAGAGGTTTTTGCCGCACTCGTGGAAAAGGCTGCGGCAGGGCAGGTGAAAACACGCCGTTTTTCATGCCTGATGGGGTGTGCGAGGGCCTGCAACATCACCATTCAGGCGCCGGGAAAGATCAGCTACAGCCTTGGCGGTTTCGCGCCGGATGACGAAGCGGCCGAGGCTGTTGTCGCCTTTGCCCGCCTCCACGAAGAGAGCGAAAGCGGGCAAGTGCCCTATCGCAACTGGCCGGAGGCGATCAAGGGGCATTTCGTATCCCGTCACCCGCCTTTGCCGGAAAGCTGATGGGAAAGCCCGCGCATAATGCACCGCGCGATCACGGCGGCGGGTTGGATCGCGCCATTGCCCGCCATGGTGGCACAAGGGGCGAGTGGCTGGATCTTTCCACGGGGATCAATCCCGTGCCCTATCCAATGCCGGAACTCCCGCCTGATTGCTGGCAGGCCCTGCCCGACAGCACGGCGCAGCAGAGGCTGACGGAGGCCGCACGCCGATTCTGGAAGGTGCCCGAAGGCGCAGCCATCCTAGCCGCGCCCGGCGCCTCGGCCCTGATCGCGCGCATCCCCGCCCTGATTCCGGCGGATGCGGTGCAGATCGATCACCCCACATATAACGAACACGCCGCCGCCTTCGATCGTCACGGCTGGCGGATCGGCGCCGGCGAAGGGGCGGCGCGTGTTGTCGTCAACCCGAACAATCCCACGGGGGCATTCTGGGATGGCGAGGATGACGCGACCCGCACGCTGCTCGTGATCGATGAAAGCTTCTGTGACCTCGCGCCTGAGCGGAGCCTGATCCGATTGGCGGCGAGGCCGGGCGTGATCGTTCTCAAGAGCTTCGGCAAGTTCTGGGGATTGGGCGGGCTCCGGCTTGGCTTTGCGATTGGGGATCGCGAAATGATCGGAGCGCTGGAGGAATCGCTGGGGCCGTGGCCCGTTTCCGGCCCGGCGCTCGCGATCGGCAGGGCCGCGCTTTCTGATGAGCCCTGGGCCGAGGCCACCCGTGCCCGGCTTGCCGGTGATGCGGCGCGGCTGGATCGGCTGATCGGCGCGCGGGGAGGCAAGGTGATCGGCGGCACCGATCTTTTCCGCCTCTATGATGTCGGCGATGCGTCTCATTGGCAGGAAAGGCTTGCCCGCGCCCGAATCTGGAGCCGTATCTTTCCATGGTCGCGCAGCTGGCTGCGCCTTGGCTTGCCCGGAAGCAAAGAGGGCTGGCGGAGGCTGGAGGATGCGCTTTGAGCCACTCCCTGATCCTTCTCGTTGCTTTGCTTCTTGATGCGGCATTGGGAGAGCCGGAATGGCTCTGGCGCCGCTGGCCGCATCCGGCGGTGCTGATGGGGCGGGTTGTCGGCTGGCTCGATATGGCGCTCAATCACCCACCGATGCAGCGCGAAAAAGGTGTGCTTGCCGTGGTCATCCTTGTTGCAGGCGCCATGGCTACCGGCTTCGCCATCCATGTCATTCCCGATTTCGCGCTTCTCGAGATCGCTCTTCTGGCGATCCTCATCGCTCATCGCAGCCTTGTGGACCATGTGCAGCAGGTTGCCGATGCGCTGGCGCAATCCCATGAAGGCGCGCGCAAGGCCGTAGCAAAGATCGTGGGCCGCGATACGCGCCACATGGACGAAGCCGCCATCGCCCGCGCCGCAATCGAAAGCGCGGCGGAGAATTTTTCCGATGGCGTCGTGGCGCCGGCATTCTGGTATCTGCTGCTGGGGCTGCCGGGGGCAGTCGCATACAAGGCTGTGAACACCGCCGATTCGATGATCGGATACAAAAACGGGAAATACCGCCGGTTCGGCTGGGCCGCCGCGCGGCTTGACGATCTCCTGAACTGGATCCCGGCCCGCCTTTCGGCCATCCTCATCCTTCTGGCGCACGGGAAATTGCGCGCCCTTCCGATGGTGCGGCGGGATGCGCGCCTGCATCGCTCGCCCAATGCCGGCTGGCCCGAAGCGGCGATGGCGATCGTGCTTGGCGTTTCACTCGCCGGCCCGCGGAGCTATGACGGCGAGAGGCGCGATTT
>JALVEX010000004.1 GCA_027030435.1 Paracoccaceae bacterium | reverse complement strand
TGGAAGCCTGGCTTGCCGCGCATCCTGATAAGGCGCGCGAAGTGGCCGATTGGCAGGCCCAGAACGAGGCCCTGCGCCGCCTCTTCCCCACACCCCGCAAGGCCCCGCCCCTGCCCCGCGAGGCCGGGACGGCAGCGCATGTGCCCTGGCGCGCCCTCGCCGCCGGGCTCGCGCTTCTCGGGCTCGGGCTAGCGGGCGGGTGGTTTGGCCATTCCCTGCTGTCCGCGCGGGGGGCGGACGGGCAATATACCGCCCGGCTGATCGAGGATGCGATCAATGCCCATGTCGTCTATGCTTCCGATCCGGTGCGCCCGGTGGAAATCTCGGGCAAGGAGGAGGATCTCCTGATCCGCTGGCTCTCCAAGCGACTCGGCCATGCGCTCACGGTGCCGGATCTCAGCGCCCAAGGCTTCCGCCTCGTGGGCGGGCGGCTCCTGCCCTCGGGTGAAGGCCCGGCGGCGCAATTCATGTATGAGGACGATGCCGGCCATCGTATCACCCTGTTCGCGGTGCGCGATCCGGGCGGGCAATATGCCGCCTTCCGCTACCGCCAGCAGGGCGAAACCGGCAGCTTCTACTGGCAGGACGAGCACCTCGCCTATGCGCTGGTGGGGGATCTGCCGCGCAAGAGCCTGCTGGCGCTCGCCAATGACGTCTACCGTCAGCTTTCCTGAAGGCCCCACCCTGAGCATCCAGCCCCGGCCGCGCCGCTGATCCGGCAGGGCTTCGGGCACGCGAAAGCCGGGGGCAACAACACACCCCCGGCCGATCCTTGCGTTACGAGAAGGATCAACGCTGCCTGCGGCGGCGCTTCAGGCCCACCCCGGCAAGAGCGGTGAGCAACAACACCCCCGAAGCGGGAACGGGAACGGGTGCGAGGGGGGAGCGCTGGGTAAAGACGCGAACATAATCGCCCGGCGTGTTGGCGAAGAAATCGATCCACAGGCGATTGGGCATGAGCGCATCGATCCACACGCTGTCGGTGCTCGCCTCGAGCCCACGCATCGACGGGTTGAGATAGGTCACGGCCGTGTTGGCGAGGAAATCGCTGGCAAAGAGATTGCCGGTGCTGGTGGCGATGCCGTAGATGGCGGCATCGAAATCCACATAGCCCTGGATGGTTTCGCCGCCATGCGGTGAGCGGGAGGGATCGAAGCCGATGTAATGGCTCGCCACGATATCGCCAGCCACCGGATTGGTGCCGATATCCACGTTGATCGTGGTGGTGATGGTGATGTTCTGATCTTCGTTGAAGGCGTAGAGGTTGTTGTCGTCGAAATTGTCATTGCCGATGGAAAAGCCGGTGGTCGGATCAAGCTCCACGAAAACCCCGCCATTGGTCTGAGCCGTGCCGCCGGTGAGAGCGCCGCCGATCACGGTCGCGCCGGCCAGGCCGGCCCAGAAAGAGGTGCAGGCGGCGGCGCAGGCGCCCATCAGGCCCGCCCTGAGGGCCCGCCGGGGCCGTTTGGATGAAATACGCATGTCATTACTCCAGTGATTACCCTTGCACGGATATTCATATGCCACCGGAGCATTCGGCTCATACCCCAAACGGGTTACGGGCGCGCATCAGGGCGTTTTTGGCAATCTCCCCGGGGCATCGGCGCGCGCCCGTTCTGCCGCTCTCGTGCCCTCAGGCCCTTACGCCCTCAGACCGAAGCGGGAAATATGACATGGAAAGCCAGATAAAGGGATGCCAGCAGCCCGACAAACCAGATGGCCGTGCGCAGGACCGGCACGCTGAAGTAATACATCGGCGCATAGGCGACACGCGCCCAGAAATAGACAGCGGCGGCAAGGGCCGTCATCTCCGTATTCGTTCCCGTCACCTGCACCGCCAGCACGGCAGGGGCAAACAGGGCGATGCCTTCAAAGGCGTTCATATGCGCCCGATAGGCCCGGTGCGCCCAGTCATCGTCAAACGGGCTGTCACCCGGGAGGGGCCGCATGAAGACCTGCAGAACACCGCCGATTTTCCTCGTGCGATAGACCGCGTAGGGAATGACCATCGCCGCCGTGAGGATAACCGTCCAGGCCAGCCAGTACATTTCAGGTGATATATTGTTTTCCATTCGTCTTTCCTTGTTTCCTGGTCTCATTGCAGAACGGACAGGCCGGGCCAGCATCCGCGCATGGGAGGTTCGGCATGCGGTAAACAAGCTAGTATGGATAATTTCGCAGCAATATTGTCGATTACTGCAAAGGTGCCGTGCAAAATTGCACGTTGGTTACCAGATTCCGAGGTGGCCGCTCACGGAGAGACGCGCCCTGTTCCGGGCCTTATTCAGGGGGTGAAGGGTATCTGATCACTTCAGGGGCCGGGGCGGGCCGTCACGTCATGGCCGTAGAGCCAGTCGAACTGGCGCAGGGCGAGGCCCGGCGCGATGCGCGAACCAAGGCGCAGCGCGCCGTGGGCCACGAAGCGGGCGGGGCCGGCGCGCATGTGGTAATTGCGCGCGTTGCTGTTGGCCGCCTCGATCACCCGCACCACGCGATCGCGCCGGCGCTCCTGATAGGCGGCGAGGGCCGTTTCCGGCTCATCCGGCGCTTCGGAAAGGCAATCGGCGAGCACCCAGGCATCCTCGAGCGCCATGTTCGCCCCCTGGGCGAGGAAGGGCAGCGTGGGATGGGCGGCATCGCCCAGGATCGCCACCCGCCCGCGGTGCCAGTGGGCGGCGACGGGATGGCGAAACAGCCCCCACAGATGCACATCCTCCACCCGCGCCAGCAGGCGCCGCACCTCGGGCAGGAAGCCCGAGAAGGCGCGGCGCAGGTTCTCGGGATCGTCCGGGGCCTCCCAGCCCTCCGCCGCCCAGGCATTGCGCTCCTCCACCGCCACCACGTTCATCATCCGGCCATCGCGCAGGGGATAGGCCACCAGATGGCGCCCCGCCCCCATGAAGACGCGCGCCTCGGCAGGGGGCGGGCTTTCCATCGGCACCAGCGCGCGCCAGGCCACCTGACGGGTGAAGAAAGGCTTTTCGGCCCCGTTCAGCCCGGCGCGCAGGCGCGAGTGCAGGCCATCGGCGCCGATCACCACATCCGCCTCTTCCTCGATCCCCCCGGCGGTGCGGAGGCGGGGCAGCGCATCGGGGCGCGCGATCACCTGCACCACGTCCTGCCCCGTCTCGATCTCGCCGCCGAGGGCGCGAAACGCCCGCTCGAGGAGCGCGATCATGTCGGCCCGGTGGATGAAGGAATAGCGCTGCAATGGCGCGAGGCGCGCGAGATCGAGGCGAAACACCTCGCGCCCGTTCATGCCGTTGATCAGCCGCACCCGCTCGCCGCGCACCGAAACCCGGGCGAATTCATCCCCGAGCCCAAGCGCCGCAAGCACCGCATGGCCATTGGGGCTGATCTGGATGCCGGCCCCCACCTCCGCAATCTCCGGCGCGCGCTCGAATACCCTGACCCGCGCGCCCCGGCGCATGAGCGCGATCCCCGCCGAAAGCCCGCCGATCCCGCCGCCAACGACGGCCATGCGCAGCCCTTCGAGCGATGTTCCGGTGCCTGCCGCCTCTCCCTGCATCCTTCTCCTGCTCCCTGCAAAAGCCAGCCCCCGCATCCGCGGGCGCCCGAACGAAAAACGCACCGGAGCCGGCGGCCCGATGCGTCTTGCTGCCGGCCATACCGGGCCGGCGCGGATTGCGGTGGCGCGGCGGCGTCAGTCGTCGCGGTGCACCTTTTCCTGGCGCTCGTGGCGGGCCTGGGCCTCGAGCGTCATGGTGGCGATCGGGCGGGCATCGAGGCGCTTCAGGGAAATCGGCTCGCCGGTGACGATGCAATAGCCGTATTCGCCCTCCTCGATGCGGCGCAGCGCGGCGTCGATCTTCTGCACCAGCTTGCGCTGGCGGTCGCGCGTGCGCAGCTCGATCGCGCGGTTGGTTTCCTCGCTGGCGCGGTCGGCAACATCGGGGATGTTGCGCGCGCTTTCCTGCAGGCCCTCAAGCGTTTCGCGGCTGCCTGCGAGGATTTCCTCCTTCCAGGCGATCAGCTTGCGGCGGAAATACTCGAGCTGGCGCTCGTTCATGAACGGTTCGTCCTCTGCGGGGCGATAATCCTCGGGCAAGAACACCTCGGCCTTCATGGTTTCTCCCTCTTGCACCATTCCTGCACCATTCTGCCTTCCATCCGCGACTCGGCGTTCAGATATCCGGCACCCTTCTGGCGTCCGTCTAATCCATGCGCGCGGCGTTGTCACTAGCTTATCGCCCTGCTAGAAGACGGGCGGCAGAGGCGCCGCCGGGGCGCGCGCGAAAACAGGACAACCGCCCGATGACCAACATGAAATTCACCGGCACCGAAAGCTATATCGCCACCGATGATCTGAAGGTGGCCGTCAATGCCGCGGTAACGCTCGAGCGCCCGCTTCTGGTGAAGGGCGAGCCCGGCACCGGCAAGACGGAGCTTGCCCGCCAGGTGGCCGCGGCGCTCGGCATGGAGATGATCGAGTGGCACATCAAATCCACCACCAAGGCCCAGCAGGGGCTTTACGAATATGACGCCGTGAGCCGCCTGCGCGACAGCCAGCTCGGCGATCCGCGCGTCAATGACGTGAAGAACTACATCCGCAAGGGCAAGCTCTGGGAGGCCTTCGAGGCCGACGAGCGCCGGCTTCTGCTGATCGACGAGATCGACAAGGCCGATATCGAATTCCCCAACGATCTGCTGCAGGAGCTCGACCGGATGGAATTCCACGTCTATGAAACCGGCGAAACCATCCGCGCCCGCCACCGCCCGGTGGTGATCATCACCTCCAACAACGAAAAGGAACTGCCCGACGCCTTCCTGCGCCGCTGTTTCTTCCACTACATCCGCTTCCCCGACGCCGAGACCATGAGGCGCATCGTCGAGGTGCATTTCCCCGGCATCCGCCAGGAGCTTCTCTCCGCCGCGCTCGAGCGCTTCTACGAGATCCGCGAAACCCCGGGGCTGAAGAAGAAGCCCTCCACCAGCGAGGTGCTGGACTGGCTGAAGCTGCTGCTGGCCGAGGATCTGGCGCCCGAGGATCTGAAGAAGGAGGGCACCAGCCTCCTGCCCAAGCTCCACGGCGCGCTTTTGAAGAACGAGCAGGACGTGCATCTCTTCGAGCGCCTCGCCTTCATGGCCCGCGCCCAGAACCGGGGGCCGAGATGAGCACGCCCGGCCTCGAGATCCGCCCGCTCCGGGCCGATGACGAAGCCGACTGGCGCCGCCTCTGGCGGGCTTACCTCGAATTCTACGAAACCGAACTGCCCGAAGCCGTCTATGCCAGCACCTTCGCCCGCCTGATCGGGGATGATCCGCAGGATTACAACTGCCTTCTGGCCACGCTGGATGGCCGCCCGGTGGGGCTCGCGCATTTTCTCCTGCACCGCACCTGCTGGAACGTCGCCGATACCTGCTACCTTCAGGATCTCTACGCCGCCCCCGAGGCGCGGGGGAAGGGCATCGGCCGGGCGCTCATGGAGGCGGTTTTCGCGCGCGCCAAGGAGATGGGCGCCTTCGAGGTCCATTGGCTGACCAATACCGAAAACGCCACCGCGCGCCGGCTCTACGATCAGCTGGGCGAGATCGTCCCCTATGTGAAATACCGCAGGCGGCTCTGAGATGGGCCGGTGCCTGCGGATCCTCCCGGCTCCGGCCCTGATCGCGCTCACCCTCGCCGCCTGCGCCCCCGCAAGAGCGCCCGCGCCGGGCGGGCGCGCCTCCGCTCCCGCCCCGACCCTGCCCCCGGCCCCGAAAGCCTCTCCCCTCATGGAGATCCCCGCGCCGCCCGCGCGCCCCAACGGCGAAATCGCCCGCGATTTCATGGATCTGATGTTTCGCACCGAAAAGGGCGCGCGGATCCTGCTGCTGAGTCGCTTCGAGGGGCCTCTTGGCGTCGCCCTCGGCCCCGGCGGCCCGCCCTCGGCAAGCGGCGATCTCGATCGCCTGCTGGCGCGCCTGCGCCGGGAAGCGGGGCTGGACATTCGCCGCGCCCGCGCCATCCCCCCCGCCGCCGGCGGCCCCGCCCCCGCCAGCATCAGCATCGAATTCATTCCCGCCGCGCGTTTTCGCAACCGCGCGCCCAATGCCGCCTGTTTCGTGGCGCCGGGCGTGAGCAGCTGGCGGGAA
>JALVEX010000003.1 GCA_027030435.1 Paracoccaceae bacterium | reverse complement strand
GCCGCCGAGATGAAGGAACGTGTCTGCAGGCTGGCCTTGGTGATGCCGAGAAGCACGGGCTCCGCCTTGGCCGGACGGCCGCCCTTGGCGATCGCCTTCTCGTTTGCGGCATCCAGTTCGGCCTTGTCCACATGCTCGCCCTTCAGAAGCGTGGTGTCGCCGCTGTCGAGCACCTCGTATTTCTGCAGCATCTGGCGCACGATCACTTCGATGTGCTTGTCGTTGATCTTCACGCCCTGCAGACGATAGACATCCTGCACCTCGTCGATCATGTATTCGGCAAGCGCCTCGACACCGAGAACGGCGAGAATGTCATGCGGGGCGGGATTGCCATCCATGATGTAATCCCCCTTCTGCACGAAATCGCCCTCCTGCACCGGGATGTGCTTGCCCTTGGGCACCATGTATTCCACCGGCTCGAGGCTTTCGTCCACCGGCTCGATGGTGATGCGGCGTTTGTTCTTGTAATCGCGCCCGTAGCGGATGTAGCCATCGATCTCGGCGATGATGGCGTGATCCTTGGGCCGGCGCGCTTCGAACAGTTCCGCCACACGAGGCAGACCACCGGTGATGTCCTTCGTCTTGGCCCCCTCGCGCGGAATCCGCGCCAGCACGTCGCCGGCCTTAACCTGCTGCCCGTCTTCCACCGAAAGAATGGCATCGACAGACATCGGATAGGTGGCCGGGTTTCCGTTTTCGAGCCGCACCGGTTCGCCGCTTTCGGGATCGACAATGATGATCTCCGGCTTCAGATCGCTGCCCTTGGTGGCCGATCGCCAATCGGAAACGATCTTCTGGCTCATGCCGGTGGCATCGTCCATCTCCTCGCGCAGCGAAACGCCTGGGATCAGGTCCACGAGCTTCGCAACGCCGTCCTTCTCGGCGATGATCGGCAGGGTGTAGGGATCCCACTCGAAGAGCTTGTCGCCCCGCTTGACCTTCTGGCCTTCCTTGACGAGCACCTTGGAGCCGTAGTTCAGCTTGTGGGACGCCAGTTCCTGATCATTGTCATCCATGATCAGGAGCTGCATGTTGCGGCCCATCACGATCTGCTCGCCATCGGCGTTCTTCAGGAGGTTCGCATTCCTGAAGGCAATCTTTCCTTCATGCGAAGCCTCTACGAAGGATTGCTGGCCGCCCTGGGCGATCCCACCGATATGGAAGGTGCGCATGGTGAGCTGGGTGCCCGGCTCGCCGATCGACTGCGCGGCGATGATGCCCACGGCTTCGCCCTGGTTCACCAGCGTGCCGCGCGCCAGATCGCGCCCGTAGCACATGGCACAGACGCCTTCCTCGGCCTCGCAGGTGAGCGGGCTGCGGATGCGGATGCTGGCGATGCCGGCCTTCTCGATCGCATCGGCCTGATGCTCGCCGATCATCTCGTTCTGGGCCACGAGGATTTCATCGGTGCCGGGCACCAGAACATCCTCCGCCGCCACGCGCCCGAGAATGCGCTCGCTGAGCGAAGCAACGATCTCGCCGTCATTGACCGCCGCCTTGGCGGTAATGGCGCGATCGGTGCCGCAATCATGCTCGCGCACGATGCAATCCTGCGCCACGTCCACCAGGCGGCGTGTGAGATAGCCCGAGTTCGCCGTTTTCAGAGCCGTATCGGCAAGGCCCTTGCGCGCGCCGTGGGTCGAGTTGAAATACTCGAGCACGGTCAGGCCTTCCTTGAAGTTCGAGATGATCGGGGTTTCGATGATCTCGCCCGAGGGCTTGGCCATCAGCCCGCGCATGCCACCGAGCTGCTTCATCTGCGCCGGGGAGCCCCGCGCGCCCGAGTGGCTCATCATGTAGACGCTGTTGGGCTCGAGTTCGGAGCCGTCTTCGGCATAACGCACCGCCGACATCTCCTCCATCATCGCCGCGGCCACTTCATCGGAGCATTTCGACCATGCGTCGATCACCTTGTTGTATTTCTCGCCTTGGGTGATCAGGCCGTCGAGATACTGCTGCTCGTATTCCTTCACCAGTTCGCGCGTCCTGTTGACGATCTCCCATTTCTTCTCGGGGATGATCATGTCATCCTTGCCGAAGGAAATGCCGGCCCTGAAGGCCTCGCGGAAGCCGAGCGTCATGATCTGATCGCAGAAGATCACCGATTCCTTCTGCCCGCAGTAGCGATAGACGGTATCGATCACCTCCTGCACTTCCTTCTTGCGCAGCAGTCGATTGACAAGATCGAAAGGCGCCTTTGCATTCATCGGCAGAAGCGCTCCGAGAATGGCGCGCCCGGGCGTGGTTTCATAGCGCTTCATCACCACATTGCCCTCTTCATCCACCTGCGGGATGCGAGCGGTGATCTTCGCATGAAGATGCACTGTCCCGGCGTTCAGCGCCTGCTGGATCTCCTCGATATCGGCAAAGGCCATGCCCTCGCCCTTCATGCCCTTGCGCTCCATGGTGATGTAGTAAAGCCCGAGGATCATGTCCTGCGAAGGCACGATGATCGGCGCACCATTGGCGGGCGAAAGCACGTTGTTGGTGGACATCATCAACACCCGCGCCTCAAGCTGGGCCTCGAGCGAAAGCGGCACGTGCACGGCCATCTGATCGCCGTCGAAATCGGCGTTGAAGGCGGCGCAGACAAGCGGGTGAAGCTGGATCGCCTTGCCCTCGATCAGCACCGGCTCGAAGGCCTGGATGCCGAGGCGGTGCAGGGTGGGCGCGCGGTTCAGCAGCACCGGGTGCTCGCGGATCACCTCGTCGAGGATGTCCCACACCTCGGCGCGCTCCTTCTCCACCAGCTTCTTGGCCTGCTTGACGGTGGAGGAAAGCCCCTTCGCTTCGAGGCGGGAATAGATGAAGGGCTTGAACAGCTCGAGCGCCATCTTCTTCGGCAGGCCGCACTGGTGCAGCTTCAGTTCCGGGCCCGTCACGATCACCGAGCGGCCCGAAAAATCGACCCGCTTGCCGAGGAGATTCTGGCGGAAGCGGCCCTGCTTGCCCTTCAGCATGTCGGAAAGCGATTTCAGCGGGCGCTTGTTGGCGCCGGTGATGACGCGGCCGCGCCGGCCGTTGTCAAACAGCGCATCCACCGATTCCTGCAGCATCCGCTTTTCGTTGCGCACGATGATATCGGGCGCCCTGAGTTCGATCAGGCGCTTCAGGCGGTTGTTGCGGTTGATGACGCGGCGGTAGAGATCGTTGAGATCGGAGGTGGCGAAGCGGCCGCCATCGAGCGGCACCAGCGGGCGCAGCTCGGGCGGGATCACGGGGATCACCGTCATCACCATCCATTCGGGGCGGTTGCCCGATTCGATGAAGCTCTCGACGATCTTCAGCCGCTTGATGATCTTCTTGGGCTTCAGCTCCCCCGTCGCCTCGGCGAGATCGGCGCGCAGGCGCTCGGCCTCGGCCTCGAGATCGATCTGGCTCAGCATTTCGCGGATCGCCTCGGCGCCGATGCCGGCGGTGAAGGCGTCCATGCCATACTGATCCTGGGCGTCCATGTATTCTTCTTCCGAGAGCATCTGGCCATAGCTCAGATCCGTCAGCCCCGGCTCGATCACCACGTAATTCTCGAAGTAGAGAATGCGCTCGAGATCGCGGAGCGTCATGTCGAGCATGAGGCCGATGCGGCTCGGGAGCGATTTCAGGAACCAGATATGCGCAACGGGAGCGGCAAGCTCGATATGGCCCATGCGTTCGCGCCGCACCTTCTGGAGCGTCACTTCCACACCGCATTTCTCGCAGACGACGCCGCGATACTTCATGCGCTTGTATTTGCCGCACAGGCATTCGTAATCCTTGATCGGGCCGAAAATGCGCGCGCAGAAAAGGCCGTCACGCTCGGGCTTGAACGTGCGGTAGTTGATGGTTTCCGGCTTCTTGATCTCGCCAAAGGACCAGCTCAGGATCCGCTCCGGGCTTGCCAGCGAGATCTTGATCTCGTCAAACACCTTGGGCGGGGTGAGCGGGTTGAACGGGTTGTTGGTCAGTTCCTGGTTCATCTTGGTATCCTCAAATCGGTGCAAAGGGGGAAGGGGGCGTTTTCACGCCCGCCTCATTCTTCCTCCTCCGCATCCAGGAGTTCCATGTTGAGGCCGAGCCCGCGCACTTCCTTCACCAGCACGTTGAAGCTTTCCGGCACGCCGGCCTCGAAATTGTCCTCGCCCTTGACGATGCTCTCATAGACCTTGGTGCGCCCGGCAACGTCATCCGATTTCACGGTGAGCATTTCCTGCAGCGTATAGGCCGCACCATAGGCCTCGAGCGCCCAGACTTCCATCTCGCCGAAACGCTGGCCGCCGAACTGCGCCTTGCCCCCCAGAGGCTGCTGGGTGACGAGCGAATAGGGGCCGGTGGAACGGGCGTGGATCTTTTCGTCCACCAGGTGATGGAGCTTGAGGAGATACTTCATGCCGACCGTCACCGGGCGGGCAAACTGCTCGCCGGTGCGGCCGTCATAAAGCACCGTCTGGCCGCTTTCGTCAAAGCCCGCGCGCTTCAGCGCATCGTTGATGTCGGCTTCCTTGGCACCATCGAAGACGGGCGTTGCGATGGCCACGCCATTGGTGGCGTTTGAGGCCGCCTCGAGGAGGCTTTCGTCGTCCATCTCCTTGATGGTGTCCTCATACATCTCCTCGCCATAGGCGATCTTCATCGCATCGCGCACCGGGCTCATGTCGCCCGAATGGCGATACTCGCGAAGCGCCTCCTCGATCTGCTTGCCGAGGCCGCGCCCCGCCCAGCCCATGTGGGTTTCGAGGATCTGGCCGACGTTCATGCGCGAGGGCACGCCGAGCGGGTTCAGCACGAAATCGACAGGCGTGCCATCCTCGAGGAAGGGCATGTCCTCGATCGGCATGACCTTCGAGATCACGCCCTTGTTGCCGTGCCGCCCGGCCATCTTGTCGCCCGGCTGAAGCTTGCGCTTCACCGCGATGAAGACCTTGACCATCTTCATCACGCCCGGGGGCAGATCATCGCCCCGGCGCACCTTCTCGACCTTGTCCTCGAAACGGTGCTCGAGCGCGCGCTTCTGCGCCTCGTACTGGGCGTTCAGCGCCTCGATGTTGGCCGCGTCCTTCTCGTCGGCGAGCGCCAGCTGCCACCACTGGCCCTTGCTGAGGCTTTCGAGAAGCTCCTCGGTGATCTTCGATTTCGGCTTGACGCCCTTGGGCCCCTTCACCGCCACCTTGCCCAGAAGCATCTCCTTCAGGCGGGCGTAGGTATTGCGATCGAGGATCGCCATTTCGTCGTCGCGGTCACGAGCAAGGCGCTCCACCTCTTCACGCTCGATCTGGAGCGCGCGCTCGTCCTTCTCGATGCCGTGGCGGTTGAACACGCGCACTTCCACCACCGTGCCGAAATCGCCGGGCTTCACCCGCAGCGACGTATCGCGCACGTCGGACGCCTTCTCTCCGAAGATCGCCCGCAGGAGCTTTTCTTCCGGCGTCATCGGGCTTTCGCCCTTGGGCGTGATCTTGCCCACGAGAATATCCCCCGGCCCCACTTCGGCGCCGATATAGACGATCCCCGCCTCGTCGAGATTGCGCAGGGCCTCCTCGCCGACATTGGGGATGTCGCGTGTGATCTCTTCGGGCCCGAGCTTGGTATCGCGCGCCGCCACCTCGAATTCCTCGATGTGGATCGAGGTGAACACGTCATCGCGCACGATGCGCTCGGAAATGAGGATCGAATCCTCGTAGTTGTAGCCGTTCCACGGCATGAAGGCGACGACGACGTTCTTGCCGAGCGCCAGTTCGCCGAGATCGGTGGAGGGGCCGTCGGCGATCACCTCGCCTTTCTGCACGCGATCCCCCACCTTCACCAGCGGGCGCTGGTTGATGCAGGTGTTCTGGTTGGAGCGCTGGAACTTGCGCAGGCGGTAGATATCCACCCCCGGATCGCCGGGCTCCAGATCCTCGGTGGCGCGCACCACGATGCGGGTGGCATCCACCTGATCGATCACGCCCGAGCGCTTCGCCATGATGGCCGCGCCCGAGCCGCGCGCCACGACCGATTCCATGCCAGTGCCCACGAGGGGCGCCTCGGCCTGCAGAAGCGGCACCGCCTGGCGCTGCATGTTCGAGCCCATGAGCGCGCGGTTGGCGTCATCATTCTCGAGGAAGGGGATGAGCGCCGCCGCCACCGAAACAAGCTGCTTGGGGCTCACGTC
>JALVEX010000002.1 GCA_027030435.1 Paracoccaceae bacterium | reverse complement strand
GCGGCAACATGATCGCGCTCGAAGCCGCCAACCCGGCCTATGAAACACGGGTGCTGCCGGAAGGCTCCGTCAAGGTGCAGGGCCGGCTCGTGGGGCTGATCCGTACCTATTGAGAAGACGCGTTGAACAGACCCGCCGCCCACTCCAGGCCTTGGCCTGCGGCGGCTGGAAAAGAGCGCCAAAGGATGATTTGCAAGGCGGGTGCCATCAAGGCCGCTGATCGCTGGCGGCATTCCATATCCTGTCACCGGAAACCTCCCGCGCCGTCACGATGACCGGCCCGGCCGCCGCGCCGCCAGGCGGCGGGTAGAGGGCAAGCGGCCCCGTTCGCGCCAGCATCGCGGTATCGATGAGATGGCATTTCGCCGGGCCGCCCGCGCCCTCTGATGTGCCTGCCTCCGCCGCAAGGATGACCCATGTCCCTTCCCGGCAAACGTCGTCAAGCCGCGCCCGCGCGCCCTTGCCGAAAAGCTGCACGAAGGGAACCGCACCAAGGCGAAAGCGGATCTCGCCCTTGCCGCGCGCGAGCCCCGGCCGCACGGCCGCTTCTTTCTGGCTGGCGCCATCGCCATCGTTTTCAAGCCAGTTGCGTGCCGAGAATCCATCGCCGCGCGCCTTTCCGAGCGCCCGCCCCTGCGGCCCCATCAGCCCCACCAGCCGCCCGCTTTCGCTGACCAGAAGCGCCGGGCGCTCGGCCCCGGCCCAGAGGAGGAAGGCGAGCCCCAGGGCCGCCATCCCGCCAAGGCGCGCCCGCCCCTGCCAGAGCGCCAGCCACAGCCCGCCAAGCCCGAGAATCGGCAGCACGGCGGCGGGTGGGGCCGGCACATGCGAAACCGCCCCGTCAAACCCCGCTACCGTTTGCGCCACCGCAAGGATCCAGGCGATCCCGAGCCGCATCAGGCCAAGGCCGATCCAGGCGCCGCCAAGAGGCCAGAGCAGCGCCGCGATGACGGCCGCAGGGATCACCAGCACCCCCATCACGGGCACGCTCAGGAGGTTGGCCAGCAGGCCGAAATGCGCCACCTGATTGAAATGCGCCGCCGCAAAGGGCGCAGTCGCCGCCCCGGCCACGGCCGAGGAGATCACCCCGGCGACAATAGGGCGCAGCGCCCGCGGCCAGCGCCAGCCCCGCCAATCACGCAGCGCTGCGAACACCGCCACAAGCGCCACCGTAGCCGCAAATGACATCTGGAACCCCGGCCCAGTCAACGCCTCGGGGCGGCGCAGGAGCACGATCACCGCCGCCAGCGCCACCGCGCGCAGCGTGATCGCGCGCCGCCCGAGGATCACCGCCATCAGCATCACCGCCACCATGACGAAGGCGCGCTCCGTGGCCACGTTGCCGCCCGAAAGCGCAAGGTAGAAGGCCCCCGCCGCCAATGCCCCCGCGGCGGCGATCCGAGCAGTGGGCAAGTGGAGCGCAAGGGGCGGGATGAGCGCCATCACGAGGCGCAGGGCGGCAAAGACGAAGCCCGCGAGCAGCCCCATGTGCAGGCCCGATATGGCCAGCAGATGGGCGAGGTTGGAAGCGCGCAGGGCCGCCAGAGTTTCCCGCCGCAGCCCCGAGCGATCCCCGGTCAGGATGGCGGCGGCGAAAGCGCCGGCATCGCCGGGGATGGCCTTCTGCAGACCGGCCGAGAGGCGCGCGCGGAAGCGATCGAGCCAGAGGGCGCTGCCCTCCGGGCGGGCCACGGCAAGCGCCGGGCTTCGGGTGTAGCCCACCGCCCCGAGGCGGGCGAACCATGCCATGCGCTGGAAATCGAAGCCCCCCGGCTCCACCGGCCCGCGGGGCGGGGAAAGATGGCCCGTGAGCATGATGCGCATCCCCGGCACCGGTTCGAGCGCCCGCTGATCCCCGTGGAGCGAAATCCGCACCCGCTCGGGCGTGCGCGCCGGCGGCAGGCGCGCCAGCACCACCTGATCGAGGGTGAGGCGCGGCCTGTCGCTCTGGGAGCGGTCGATGGCGATGATCCGCCCCTCGATCGGCCCGTAATAGGGGTAGGAGAGCTTGACGGCGGCCACATGATGCGCCCGCGCCCCCGCCAGCGCCAGCCCCGCGAGCACCAGCGCGGGGGCGAGGAGGATTGGCGCAAGGCGCGGGCCGATGCGCCAGGCGGCCAGGCACAGCAAGAGCGCCCCCGCTCCCGCCGCGATCAGCAGCGCCGCGCCCGGCTCGCGCCGCAACTGGAAATAGAGCCCGATCCCCGCCCCGAGCAGCACCGGCACCCAGGGGAAGAGATGCCCGCGCTGCGCCTCCAGCGCCGCGATGGGGGCCGACAACCAGCGCACTCTTGTTCTTGCCTCCCCGCCTCTCTAAAACACGGGTTCACCCTAGCGCCAACATGGTTTCCCAAAGGTTAACGCAACATGAACACCCCGGATCAGGTCGTCACCCGTTTCGCCCCCTCGCCCACGGGCTTCCTCCATATCGGCGGCGCGCGCACGGCGCTGTTCAACTGGCTCTATGCGCGCGGACGGGGCGGGAAGTTCCTGCTGCGCATCGAGGATACCGATCGCGCCCGCTCCACCCCGGAGGCCACGGAAGCGATCCTCGCCGGGCTCGAATGGCTCGGCCTCGATCACGATGGCGAGGCGGTGAGCCAGTTCGCCCGCGCCGATCGCCACCGCGAGGTGGCCCGCCAGCTTCTGGAAAGCGGCCGGGCCTACAAGTGCTTCGCCACCCCCGAGGAAATCGCCGAGGCGCGCGAAAAGGCCCGCGCCGAGGGCCGCGCCACGCTGTTTGAAAGCCCCTGGCGCGACGCCGATCCGGCCAGCCACCCGGATGCGCCGCATGTGATCCGCCTCAAGGCCCCGCGCGAAGGCGAAACCGTGATCGAGGACGTGGTGCAGGGGCGGGTGAAATTCCGCAATGAAACGCTCGACGACATGATCCTCCTGCGCTCCGACGGCACGCCCACCTACATGCTCGCCGTGGTGGTGGACGATCACGACATGGGCGTCACCCATGTGATCCGCGGCGATGACCATCTCAACAACGCCGCCCGCCAGACGCTTCTATACCGCGCGCTTGGCTGGGAGCTGCCGGTGTTTGCCCATATTCCGCTGATCCACGGCCCCGACGGCAAGAAACTCTCCAAGCGCCACGGCGCCCTCGGGGTGGAGGAATACCGCGCCATGGGCTACCCCGCCGAAGCCATGCGCAATTACCTCGCCCGCCTCGGCTGGAGCCACGGGGACGATGAATTCTTCACCACCGGGCAGGCGCTGGAGTGGTTCGACATCACCGGCATCAACAAATCCCCCGCCCGCTTCGATTTCCGCAAGCTCGACAATCTCTCCGGTCAGCATATCCGCGCGATGGATGATGCTGCGCTGCTGCAGGAACTGAAGGACTGGCGCGCCGCCGTAGGCGAGCCGCCTTTCTCGGAAAAGCAGAAAAAGGGGCTTTTGCGCGCCATGCCTTTCCTCAAGGAACGCGCGAAGAAATTCCCCGATCTCATTGAAAAGGCCCATTTCGTGCTCACCGAGCGCCCGATCGTGCCGGATGAAAGGGCGCAGGCCGCGCTCGATGATGTATCCCGTGGTATACTGAAGCAATTGACGCCGCAGCTGCAAGATGCTAGCTGGACGCGGGACGCGCTGGAAGAGATCGCGAACCGGGTTGCCGAGGCAAACGGAATCAAGTTCGGCAAGCTCGCGGCGCCTCTGCGGGCCGCACTGGCCGGACGCAGCGCAACGCCCAGCGTGTTTGACATGATGCTGGTGCTCGGCCGCGATGAAACCATCGCGCGGCTGGCGGATGCCGCTGGCGAGGGATGATGCGATCCCCGCCCGCCGCTATCATCGCCCGCCGCCACCGGGACACAGCGAAACATCCCTGCGCATGATGCAGCAGGGGCAGAGAGAGGAACAAGATGAGCGACTCCGACAAAACCGCCAAACTGGAATTCAACGATACCTCTCTGGGCCTGCCGATCCTCTCGCCCACCCTCGGGCCGGATGCGATCGACATCCGCCGCCTCTATGCCGATGGCGGCGTCTTCACCTATGATCCTGGCTTCACCTCCACCGCCTCGTGCAAATCCACCATCACCTATATCGACGGCCTGAAAGGCGAGCTTCTCTACCGCGGCTATCCGATCGAGCAGCTGGCGGAGAAATCCCATTACCTCGAAGTCTGCTATCTGCTCCTCTACGGCGAGCTGCCCACGGCAGCCGAGCTCGAGGATTTCGAAGCGCGCATCACCAATCACACGATGGTGCACGAGCAGATGAACTATTTCTTCCGCGGCTTCCGCCGCGATGCGCATCCGATGGCGATCATGGTGGGCGTTGTTGGCGCGATGTCGGCCTTCTATCCCGATTCCACCGATGTCACCGATCCCGAGCAGCGCGAGATCGCCTCGATCCGCATGATCGCCAAGATGCCCACCATCGCCGCCATGGCCTACAAGTATTCGCTGGGCCAGCCCTTCGTCTATCCGCGCAACGATCTCGATTACGCCTCGAATTTCCTGCGCATGTGCTTCTCGGTGCCGGCCGAGGATTACGAGGTGAACCCGATCCTCGCCCGCGCGATGGACCGCATCTTCACGCTGCACGCCGACCACGAGCAGAACGCCTCCACCTCCACCGTGCGCCTCTCGGGCTCTTCGGGGGCCAACCCTTTCGCCTGCATCGCCGCCGGCATCGCCTGCCTCTGGGGGCCGGCGCACGGAGGCGCCAACCAGGCCGCGCTCGAAATGCTGAAGGAGATCGGCAGCGTGGATCGCATCCCCGAATATATCGCGCGCGCGAAAGACAAATCCGATCCCTTCCGCCTGATGGGCTTCGGCCACCGCGTCTACAAGAATTTCGATCCCCGCGCCCGGGTGATGAAGCAATCGGCCGACGAGGTGCTCGATCTGCTCGGCATCGAGGATAACGAGACCCTGAAAGTGGCGAAGGAACTCGAGCGCATCGCGCTTGAGGACGAATACTTCCAGGAAAAGAAGCTCTTCCCCAATGTCGATTTCTATTCCGGCATCATCCTCGAGGCGATGGGCTTCCCCACCTCGATGTTCACCCCGATCTTCGCGGTCTCGCGCACCGTGGGCTGGATCGCCCAGTGGAAGGAGATGATCTCCGATCCCGAACAGAAGATCGGCCGCCCGCGCCAGCTTTACGTCGGCGCGCCCAAGCGCGATTACGTGGATGTCGAAAACCGCTGATCGGAAAGCAGAAAGGCCCCCGCCCGGGGGCCTTCTTCACATGGCCCGTCACTTGCTGAAAAACATTCCCGGGAATACCCCCACCCCCATCACTGGTCCGCAAATATCCCCGGGGGCGCGGGGCGGGGGCGGAAGGAAGAAGGGCAGCCCCCGCTCCGGCGTTCACCGCCCTTCGTATTCCGGTTTCCGCTTCTCGAGAAAGGCGAGCACCCCTTCCTTGAAATCGCGCGTGCGCCCGCATTCGCCCTGAAGCTTCGCCTCGAGCGCAAGCTGAGATTCGAGATCATTTTCGAAAGAGGCGCGCATCGCCTCCTTCACGCCGCGATAGGCCACCGTCGGCCCCTTGGCGAGCTTCTCGGCGCGCGCCCGCCAGTGGCTGGCGAATTCCTCCTCCGCCACCGCTTCCCAGATCATGCCCCAGCGCGCCGCCTCCTCGGCGCTCACCGGCTCGGCGAAAAGCGCCGCGCCCATGGCGCGCGCCACGCCGATCTGGCGGGGCAGCCAGTAGGTGCCGCCGGCATCGGGGATGAGGCCGATGCGCGTGAAGGCCTGGAGAAACATCGCCGCCTTCGATGCGATCACCACATCCGCCGCCAGCGCCAGATTGGCCCCCGCCCCCGCCGCCGGGCCGTTGACGGCCGCGATCGTGGGCACGGGGCACTCATAGATCGCCATCAGCATCGGCACGTATTCATCCCGGAGCGTGCGCTCGAGATCGAGATCCTCGGCGCTCACCCGATCCCCGAGATCCTGCCCGGAGCAAAATGCCCGCCCCGCGCCCGTCATCACCACCACGCGCGCCTCGCTGCCGCCGCGGCGCACGGCCTCCAGGATCTCGGCCCGCATCCTGGTATTGAGCGCGTTCATCACCTCGGGGCGGTTTAGGGTGATGAGGGCAATGTCGTCCGCACACTCATAGCGGATCGTTTCATATGGCATCGCAAGGCCTCCTCCTGACAGGATGATCGTTGCATGCACAATAACCGCAGGGCGGGGGAAGAAAAGAGGAGACGGTGCGTCAGTCCCCGAGAAGTTCCTC
>JALVEX010000001.1 GCA_027030435.1 Paracoccaceae bacterium | reverse complement strand
TAGCCCAGAAGCCCGATGAAACCCAGTATGAGAAGAATGACGAGCAGTTTCGCTATCCGCAGCATCGCTTCCTTGCCTCTGACGTGTTTCTTGCGGCCGCCCCGCCATTGCGAAACGGGCATTCGGCCGGATTTTCGCCGATTGTATATGGTCTTTTGCCAAAGATCACGCCATTTAGGGAGGCAGGGCCAAACTGTGAGCGAGGCATCGCCATTTCGGAATTCATCCTGCACAAGACCATCGTCATGGTGGGCATGATGGGCGCGGGCAAGACGGCTGTCGGCAAGAGCCTTGCGCGCCGTCTCGGGGTGGCCTTTCTCGATTCCGACGAAGAGATCGTGCGCGCCGCCAACATGGAGATCGCGGAGATCTTCGCGCGCGATGGCGAGGCCTTCTTCCGGGCCCGCGAAAGCGAGGTGATCGCGCGGCTTCTGGCGGGCGCGCCATGCGTGCTCTCCACCGGCGGCGGCGCCTTTCTCGCCGGCAAGAACCGCAGGATGATCCGTGAAGCGGGGGTTTCGGTGTGGCTCAACGCCGATCTCGATCTCCTGTGGAGCCGGGTGCGCCACAAGAAGACCCGCCCGCTGCTGCGCACGCCCGATCCGCGGGCGACGCTCGAAAGCCTTTATGAAGAGCGGGTTCCGGTATATGCGCAGGCCGATATCGAGGTGCGCTCGGAGCCGGGGCTTTCGATCGAGGACATGAGCGAACGGGTGCTGCAGGCCCTGCTCGAGAGGCGCCCGGACGTGGTGGAGCTGAAGCCGGGCAGCGCGGGCGCGGGGCGTGCGAAGAATGGTGCGCAGCGAAGGTGAGGAAGAGGCAAATGGCCGATGAAGCAGTAAATGATGCAGCGAAGGTGCAAGTGGATCTCGGAGCGCGCGGCTATGACATCCTGATCGCCCCCGGGCTGATCGGCGAAGCGGGCCGCCACATCGCGCCTCTGCTCGCGCGCCCGAAGGTGGCGGTGATCACCGATGAAAACGTGGCCGCGCTGCATCTCGATAGCCTGCGCGCGGGGCTTGCGCGCGAGGGGATCGGGATGGAGGCGCTCGCGCTGCCGCCGGGCGAGGGCACCAAGAGCTGGCCGCACCTCGAAAGGGCGGTGGAATGGCTGCTCTCGGCAGAGGTGGAGCGCAACGATCTGGTGATCGCCTTCGGCGGCGGGGTGATCGGCGATCTCGCCGGTTTCGCCGCGGCGGTGCTGCGCCGGGGCGTGCGCTTCGCCCAGATCCCGACAACCCTGCTCGCCCAGGTGGACAGCTCCGTGGGCGGCAAGACGGGCATCAATTCCCCCCACGGCAAGAATCTGATCGGCGCCTTTCACCAGCCCGCGCTGGTGCTCGCCGATACGACCGTGCTCGATACGCTCGCGCCGCGCGATTTCCTCTCCGGCTACGGCGAGGTGGTGAAATACGGCCTTCTGGGGGATGCCGATTTCTTCGCCTGGCTCGAAGAAAACGCCTCGGCGATGGCGGCCGGCGATCAGGCGCTCAGGGTGGAGGCGGTGCGCCGCTCCTGCGCCATGAAGGCGGGGATCGTGGCGCGCGACGAGCGCGAGCAGGGCGAGCGCGCGCTTCTCAATCTCGGCCACACCTTCGGCCATGCGCTGGAGGCGGCCACGGGCTATGGCGATCGTCTGCTGCACGGCGAGGGGGTGGCCATCGGCGCGGCGCTGGCGTTTGAGCTTTCAAGCCGCCTCGGGCTTTGCCCCCAGGAGGATCCGAGCCGCCTGCGCCAGCATCTGCGCGAAATGAGGATGAAGGCCGATCTCTCTGATATAGAAGGAGAACTTCCCGATACCGATGGCCTGATCGCCCTCATGATGCAGGACAAGAAAGTGCGCGATGGCCGCATCCGCTTCGTGCTCGCCCGCGGCATCGGCGCGGCCTTCGTGGCCGATGACGTGCCCATGGAGGCGGTGCGCGCGCTGCTTGCGGATGCGCTTTCCATGCGCCGCGCCTGACGGGGCGGGGCGAAACAGGCTCCCCGCACCCGGCCGGGAGAGGCCCCGCAGGTGGCGTAGCCTTTGACAGGGCCGCCCGTTTGGGGAGATAGTCGGACCGAGGCGGCCGGCGAGGAGCGGCGGCCGTGTCTTGCACGGGGGAAACGGGGGAATCAGGTGGCCGAACGGATCCTGCTGATAGAGGACGAGCCCAACATCACCGAGGCGATCAGCTTCGTGCTGAAGCGCGCGGGCATGGACGTGATCACCCATGCCAACGGCACCGGCGCGCTCGAGGTGATCGCGCGGGTGCGCCCCGATGTGCTGGTGCTCGATGTGATGCTGCCCGGCGAAAGCGGCTATGACATACTGCGTGCCCTGCGCGCCGATCCCGCGACCCGCACGCTGCCCGTGCTGATGCTGACGGCGCGCGGCCAGGACAAGGACCGTGATCTCGCCCGCCAGCTCGGCGCCACCCGCTTCATGACCAAGCCGTTTTCCAACACCGAGGTGCTGGAAACCGTGCGCGCCCTTGCCGCAGGGGCTGCGGTCGCAGACGGCGATGGTGACGGCGGAAAGAACGGGGGCAACGGGAGCGCGCCGCCATGAAGAAACCCCCGGAGCCGCTTTTCCTCGCCCGGGAAAACTACCGCTTCCGCCGGCTGACGGACGCTGCCCGCCTGATGCCGCTTCTCGGGCTCCTGCTGATCTTCCTGCCGCTGATGTGGCGTGAGCCTTCCACCGCGGCCGGGCTTGTCTGGCTGTTTTCGGTCTGGCTGTTCCTGATCCTCTGCACCGCCTGGCTGGCCTCGCGGCTCACACGAGGCGGGGATGGCGATGAGCGCGCGGGCCTTTCGGGCGGTGCAGGCCCCGGCGATGAACTTTCGGGCGGGAAATGATGGTTTCCTTCAACCTCCTGATCGCCGTCTGCCTTGGCTATGTGGCCTTCCTCTTCCTGATCGCCTTCATCGCCGATGCCAGGGCGCGCAGCGGGCGTCAGGGCTGGCTGCGCTCGCCCATCGTCTATACGCTCAGCCTCTCGATCTACTGCACCGCCTGGACCTTCTACGGCGCCGTGGGCTATGCGGCGCGCTCGGGGCTCGAATTTCTCACCATATACCTCGGACCGACGCTGGTGATGATCGGCTGGTGGGTGATCCTGCGCAAGCTGGTGCGCATCGGGCGCAGCCAGCGCATCACCTCGATCGCCGATCTCGTCTCCTCGCGCTACGGCAAATCCAATCTGCTCGGCGTGATCGTGACCCTGATCGCGGTGATCGGCACCACGCCCTATATCGCGCTGCAGCTGCAATCGGTGACCCTCTCCTTCTCCGTATTCGCCGGGACGGCGGGCGGCGCGGGCGCGCCGGCGCATGCGGGGCTCAACGCCACCGCGCTCTGGGTGGCGGCGGGGCTGGCGCTGTTCACCATCCTCTTCGGCACCCGCAATCTCGATGCCAACGAGCGCCATCACGGGGTGGTGATGGCGATCGCGGCCGAGGCGCTGGTGAAGCTGTTTGCGCTGATCGCGGTGGGGGTGTTCGTCGTCTGGGGGATCGGCGGCGGCGTGGGAGACATGCTGGCGCGCATCGATGCCTCGCCCATCGCCGCCTGGCAGCTGCGCCCGGGGCGCTGGATCACCCTCACCTTCCTTGCCGCCGCCGCCTTCCTCACCCTGCCGCGCATGTTTCAGGTGATGGTGGTGGAAAACGCCGACGAGCGCCATCTTGCCACCGCCAGCTGGGCCTTCCCGCTCTATCTCCTGCTGATGAGCCTCTTCGTGGTGCCGATCGCGGTGGCGGGGCTGCAGCTGATGCCGGCGGGGGCCAACCCGGATCTCTTCGTGCTCACCCTGCCGCTTTCGCAGGGGCAGGAGGGGCTGGCGATGTTCGCCTTTCTCGGCGGCTTCAGCTCCGCCACCTCGATGGTGATCGTGGCCGCGATCGCGCTTTCCACCATGGTATCGAACCATGTGGTGATGCCGATCTGGCTGGCAATGGCCAACCAGCAGGTGACGCGCTCGGGCGATGTGCGCCGGGTGGTGCTGCGCGCGCGCCGCCTCTCCATCGCGGTGATCCTGGCGCTCGGCTACGCCTATTTCCGCTTCTCGGGCGGGGGGGCGGCGCTGGCGGCGATCGGGCTGATTTCTTTCACCGGCGTGGCGCAGGTGCTGCCGGCGATGCTGGGTGGCATCTTCTGGCGCGGCGCCACCCGGCGCGGGGCCATCGCCGGGCTCGTCACCGGCTTCCTGCTGTGGGGCTGGACCCTCTTTCTCCCCACCATCGCCAGCGGCGGCATCCTCCCGCAGGCAGTGCTCGCACATGGCCCCTGGGGCATCGGCTGGCTGCGCCCGCAGGCGCTGTTCGGCATTTCGGGCATGGACCCGGTGGTGCATGCCGTCTTCTGGAGCCTCACGCTCAACATCTTCGCCTTCATCCTGTTTTCGCTTACGAGCTTCCCCGCGCCGCTCGAGCGGCTGCAGGGGGCGCAGTTCGTCAATGTCTTCGATCAGAGCGCGCCGGCGCGGGGCTGGGCGGGGAGCGGCGCCGAGACGGAGGATCTGCTGGCGATGGCGCAGCGCATCCTCGGGCCCGATGAGGCGCAGGAGCTTTTCCGCGCCGAGGCGCGTGCCCAGGGCAACAGCGGCTTTCTCCCCGATCCCTCGCCTGATTTCCTCGAACGCCTCGAGCGCGAGCTGGCGGGCTCCGTTGGCGGGGCCACGGCGCATGCGATGGTGAGCCAGATCGTGGGCGGGGCGAGCGTTTCGGTCAGCGATCTGATGGCGGTGGCGAGCGAAACGGCGCAGATCATGGAATATTCGAGCCGGCTCGAAGCCAAATCGCGCGAGCTTGCCCGCACCGCACGCCGCCTGCGCGAGGCCAACGAGAAGCTGACCGAACTCAACGCCCAGAAGGATGCCTTCCTCAGCCAGATCAGCCACGAGCTGCGCACCCCGATGACATCGATCCGCGCCTTCAGCGAGATCCTGCGCGATGGCAGCGGCCTCGATCCCGAGGCGCGCACCCGCTACAGCGCCATCATCCACGATGAAACCCTCCGCCTCACCCGGCTTCTGGACGATCTCCTCGATCTCGGGGTGCTGCAGAACGGCGAGGTGGAGCTTGCCTGCGCGCCGGGCGATCTGCACGAGATCATCGAGCGCGCCCTGAAGGCGACCGGGGCCGGGGAGGGCGCGGGCCGCCTCCGGATCATCCGCAACCCGGCCGATGAGCGGGTGGAGATCGAAACCGACAGCGACAGGCTGGCGCAGGTGTTCATCAATCTCGTCTCCAATGCGCAGAAATACTGCACGGCAGAGGATCCCGAACTGCGCATCCGCGTGCGTCGGAAGGGTGGGGAGGTGACCATCGATTTCATCGACAACGGCCCCGGTATCGCGCGAAAGCATCAGGCGCTGATCTTCGAGAAATTCTCCCGCCTTGGCGATCAGCGCGCCGCCGGCGGGGCCGGGCTCGGGCTGGCGATCAGCCGCGAGATCGTGAGCCGGCTTGGCGGCACAATCAGCTATCTGCCGGGGCAGGGGGGGGCGGCCTTCCGGGTGGTGCTGCCGCTCAGCCGGCGCGGGAGAAGGAGCGCTGAGCGGGGCGAAACGGGAGCAGAGGCGGGAAAAACCGCGGCCGAGTAACCGGCTGGTAACCATGGGTGCGGCACTCTGGCCGGGCAATACCGGCGGAATGGCTCGCGGAAAGGCGCATGGCGGCAGAAGATCAGCATGGGGGAGCAGCGGGTGCGGGCGGGCCAAAGGGCGCGGCGCGCAATGAGGGCCTGCGCCGCAAGCTCGGCCATGTCCGCCCGCCCGGCCCGGGCGTGATGACCCCGGCCAAGGCGCTGGCGCTGGCGCTGCCAAAGGCGGCGGAGGAGGGCTTCTCGCTCACCCTGGTTCAGCGCGGCATCGAGGAGCGGCGCCACTTGCTGCCGGATGCGCTGCTGGAATGGCTTTCCGGGCCTGCCGGCGGCGGGGGTGATGGCCGGGGCGCAGGCGTGGATGATGGCGGGGAAGCCGGAGAAGCCGCGCCGGGTGGCGCTGGCGCGGGCGATGGCGCGCATACGCCGCTCATCCTTGCGCTCGAGCGCAGTGACGGGCTGCGCGCATACGCCCTGCCCGATCCTCAGCTGACGGCGGCGCTGATCGAGGTGCAGACGCTGGGCACCGTCCTGCCCCGCCCCGCCGAGCCGCGCCCGCCCACGCTCACCGATGGCGCCATGTGCGCCCCCTTCATCGAGCGCGTTCTCGAGAAGTTCGAAATCGCC